>DAOURU010000200.1 GCA_030627585.1 Bacillota bacterium | reverse complement strand
GGAGGCTTTAACCGAGGGGGAAGCCTTGCTGATCGAATTGCGTGGAACGGCGCCGCTTGCCTGCAGGTCCTTTAGCTTGCGCGGTCCGAAGCGGCTTGTCTTTGATTTTGCCGGTTTTATCCTGCACCCGGTTCTTCTCGGCTGGGAAAAGGAGGCAGGTCTTCCCGAGATCGACAGGGTGCGTCTCGGGCAGTTTCAGCCGGATGTAGCAAGGCTTGTCGTGGAAATCAACCGGGGCGCCTCTTTTGCGGCTGAACCTCGTTCCGGGGGCCGGGAGCTCCTTTTGAAAATCAAGGCTGCAGACTTGGCCGGAAGGCGGGTGGCGCTGGATCCGGGGCACGGAGGGAGCGACCCCGGGGCGCTCGGACCCGGTGGTGTCCGGGAAAAAGACGTCGATCTCGCGATTGCTCTTCAGGCCGCGGAGATTCTCCGGCAGGAAGGCGTCGAGGTATTTCTCACAAGGAATGGGGATCAAGAAATAGATCTGGTAGAACGCGCCGGGCTGGCGAACAGCATTCCCGCCGAGGTTTTTGTGAGCATTCACGCCAATGCCACTTATAACACGGCGATTGGAGGGACGGCAACTTACACGTATGCACCCTTGAATACGCCCCTCGGCCTCCAGCGGGAGGCGCGGTTGTACCTGGCGCAGGCGCTCCAGGAAGAGCTTGTTCAGGCTCTGGGGCTGCGGGATGCGGGAGTGCATGAAGCAAACTTTGCGGTATTGAGGTATACCCGGATGCCCGCTGCTCTCGTGGAGGTCGCTTTTCTCAGCAATCGCGCCGAGGAGCGGTTGCTGGTCAATCCCGAATTCCAGGCGCGGGCTGCCGCGGCTCTCGCACGGGGGATTGACTGCTTTTTGACGGAGTAGCTCTCTTTTCCGGCCTTTAAGCTTTGCCGCCAGGTCCTCGCAGCCCCAGCGTAGCGGCATTTAAGGGAACAAAAAAAAGACCGGCAGGGTTGCCGCCGGATTTTATTTTCAGGCCGGGTAGGAAAAAGAGAAAGATTTATTTATTCAAAGGACACACAGGCAGCACCGTGCGCTTATAAACAGTATTGAGGACTCCCGCTGCTGAAGCGTACCATGCAATTAGCGCGGTAATAATACCCATAATCCCTCCGGGCACGCTGGAAATGACTCCGAATTCAGCAAGATCCAGCAGGATGAAGGTGATTTCTAAAGTAGTAAAGACCGCACACACGGCGACGTTTAACCGGAAAGTTCCGATCCACATATACGTATTAAAGATGGTGAAGCCGACAAGGAACAAGCCGACTGCCTGACCCCTGAAATCCCCAAAATTGATGACACCAAGCAGTTCCATTAGAACCACAAAGGCCAGCGCCAGCCAGAAAGCACCGTATGTAGAGAATGCGGTTGCGCCGAAAACATTATTTTTCTTGTACTCCTGCATTCCGGCCAGCAGCTGGGCAAGCCCCCCGTAGAAGAAGGCGGGACCCAAAACTACCGGCACTGCCGCATCTGCAATGAAATGGGCGTTGAACATGTTCAGGACGAAGGTTGTCAGGGCAAAACCGCCCAGCCCAAGCGGACCAGGGTCGGCGGTGGCTGCGGCCTGGCTTACCTCTTTGATATTATTCTGCTCACCCATACTCTCTTGACCCCCTTTACCGTCTAAAAATAAAGTACCTCCCGAAAATTTCTAAAAGGAGAACTAAAAAGGAGAACTATATGAATTATCAAAGATACTTCGGCCCACGAAGATACCTACCTACCCGGCCTTTGCTCTCGTTAGCTTTCAGTGGTTTAAAGTTAGAGAAAGCCCCTTCCACCCCCCTGCAAGGTGGTAGAAAAATTTTAATCAGATTAGGATTAGAATTTGGAAGTCAAAGTAATTTCACATGAGGCTCCTGTCGCAGTGTGAATCCGTGCTGGGTTGCTTTAGAAAGAGGTCTCTTTTTCTGGTGAGATTAGACAAATAAATTCATAGAGATGGGCAATTTCGAGTATATATTATTCATTATAATCTAGTGTGGAGATTTTTGTAAAGAGCACTTTTTAAAAATTTTTATGATATAATCTATAAGAATTTGCATTAAACCTGCATGAAAAATCTTTTGTTAAATTAAAAATATTACAAAAAAGTTATCGCCAGGCGGGGTTTGGTGTTACTGTTTGTTTTTATTCTCTCAGCGAGACACGGGCAAGGCAGGGCGGCATTTTTGCGCACCGCAAGGCAAAATGAAATGGAGTTGGTAGTCTGATGAGAAACCTGCAGCCCACACAGCCGATTGGAATTTTTGATTCTGGTGTCGGCGGCTTGACTGTTGCCCGGCTAATTTTTTCCTGCTTTCCCGCTCAAGAAATAATTTATTTCGGAGATACCGCCCATGTTCCTTACGGCTCCCGTTCCCCCCAGGAACTGATCAGGTTCGGAGACCAGATTGTTTCTTTTTTGATTAATTTGGGAGTTAAGATTGTAATCGCTGCTTGCAATACAAGCTCTTCAGTTTCCCTTCCGTTTTTACAAGAAAAATACGACATCCCTATCCTGGGCATGGTGGAACCGGGTGTGAAGGCGGCGCTGCAAGCAACGAGGAATAAAAAGGTGGGGGTCATCGCAACAGAGGCTACGGTCAACAGCGGAGCTTATCCCCGCACGATGAGGTTTTTCGATCAGGAGGTGGAAGTTTTTATGCAGGCTTGCCCGCGCTTTGTTCCGCTCGTCGAGGCGGGGAAAATTAAATCCCCGGAAGCCCGCGCCGCAGCCGCTGCATATCTTAAACCGCTCCAAAAGGCAAAAATAGACACGCTGGTTTTGGGCTGCACCCATTACCCTTTCCTGGCGCCTGTCATCGCGGAGGTCCTGGGGCCCGGAGTGAAGCTTGTAGATCCTGCCGAAGAAACGGTTAAAGAACTTGCAACCCTGCTTGCAGAGGAAGAAGAAGCAAAGAACGAGAGCACACGTCCGGAGCACCGCTTTTTTGCGAGCGGAGCCGCCGATTCGTTTTATACGATCGGGCGGCAGTTTCTCGGCGACCTCCTTTTTACTGTGGAGCAGGTTTCCCTGAATGAAGAAAAAAAGTTACCATATTAATGCAAGGGAAATTGTTGCCGGGGAACTCCCGGAAAGCGAGTGATTTCGGTGTACCTTCTTACCCGTCTCCGCTATGCCCTGGCGGGAGCGCTTCGGGAGGGGGCACCGGGAGGCAAGGGCGGTGTTTGCCGGCGACTTGCTGCTGGCGCGGGAAGGGGCTACAGTTGTTTTATGAGGCTGGCGGTCAAAATTGGGGGATTTTTGGACCTAAAAGCCGGAATTTATCCGGGCTGTCAGGAGGAAAATTGTGAGGAGGAAACAGGGATGCGGAAGTTGGCGGTTGAATTAATTGAAAGCAAGGTTGCCGAATTGTGCCGG
>DAOURU010000304.1 GCA_030627585.1 Bacillota bacterium | reverse complement strand
TGTGGATCAGATTATCGAGCTGGAGGAAGGGAAGCGGGCGGTGGGAATTAAAAATGTGACCGCCAACGAGCCCTTTTTCCAGGGCCACTTTCCCGGCCATCCCGTCATGCCTGGGGTCCTCATCGTCGAGGCGATGGCGCAGGTGGGAGCGGTGGCGCTTTTGAAGCTTCCTGCCTACGCGGGGAGGCTGGCTTTGTTTGCCGGGATCGACCAGGTCCGCTTCCGGCACCAGGTGGTGCCCGGCGACCGGCTGCGGATCGAAGTGGAAGTTTTGAAAATCAAGGGAAGCATGGGAAAGAGCCGCGCCCGCGCCTACGCCGGCACGCGGCTTGTTGCCGAGGGGGAGCTGCTTTTTGCCCTCGCCAGGCAAGCGGAAAAAAGTGAACTTTAAGGGAGTTGGAGAAGGATGGAGCTCGATTTGAAGATCCTGGAGCTGCTGGCGCTGGCTTTTTGCCTCCCTCTGGCTTTGACTCCGCTGGTCAAGAGACTCGCCGTGCGGGCAGGAGCCGTCGACAGGCCGGGGGCGCGCAAAGTGCATTCTGTTCCCGTCCCCTGCTGGGGAGGCCTGGGAATTTACCTGGGGTTTACGGCGGCGGTGCTGCTCGGCGTCCCGCTCACCCGCGAAATCCAGGGCCTGCTTGCGGGAGGGGTGGCGATCCTGCTCGTCGGGCTTGTTGACGACTGGCGCGGGCTTTCTCCCTGGACGAAGCTCGCCGGGCAGATTGCTGCTGCCTCCATCCTGGTTGCCTTCGGGATTACGGTTGACTTCGTCACCAACCCCCTGGGAGGCATGCTCTACCTGGGGGCCTTCAGCATTCCCGTCACAATTGCCTGGATCGTGGGAATTACCAACGCCCTCAATCTTGTGGACGGGCTGGACGGCCTGGCGGCGGGGATTGCCGCAATTTCTGCGGGAACCATTGCCGTCGTCTCCTTCGGGCAGGAGGCGCCGCTGGTTGCCTGCTGCGCCCTCCTTTTGGCGGCTGCGGTTTTAGGTTTCCTTCCGCATAATTTTCACCCCGCCCGCATTTTTATGGGGGACGGAGGCTCCATGTTTCTCGGGTTCATGCTGGCATCCCTTGCGGTGCTCGGTCTCACCAAGTCGGCAACCGCCTTTTCCTTGATTTTGCCGATTTTGATTCTCGGGATTCCGATCTTCGACATGGTTTTCGCGATCATCCGGCGGTGCCTGAGGGGGCAGCACATCTTTACCGCCGACCGGGATCACCTCCACCACCGCCTGCTGGACCTGGGCTTAAACCAGCGGCAGACCGTCCTCGTGATTTACGGCGTCAACCTCTTGCTGGGAGCGAGCGCGGTCCTCCTCACCTATCTGACGACTGAGCAGGGGGTTCTGGTGCTCCTTCTTTTGCTCACCTCTGTTTTGCTGGCGGCCAACCGGTTCGGTCTTTTTTCGGTTTCGCAGGAGCCGCCCGGTCTTGAGGCAAGCCCTGAGCAGCCTGCCTCCGCGGGGCGGGGCGGGGACCAGAAAAGCTGGCCGGGACTGGGATTATAGCTAAAGTTAGAAAAAGGCATGTAAAGGCATGTTATAAAAGGGAAATGTTGTTATAAAAGGGAAATGAAAGGGTTGGGGAAGGGATTAGGAGCGGAATGAGGAGAGGGATTTTAAAGGAGATTGAAAAAAAGAAAACGGTCGTGATTGCGGGCCTCGTATTTTTGGGGGTCGTTGCCGGATTTTTCCTGGGATCGCTTTTGGGAACCGAAGTTTTCGCCGGCAGCGGGGAGCCGGGTTCCGCTTCAGACCCGCTGGTCGCCCGCAGCTACGTGGATGAGCAGGTGGC
>DAOURU010000139.1 GCA_030627585.1 Bacillota bacterium | reverse complement strand
GGGAGGTAAGAGAGTTCATCGAAAAGGACCTGGGCAGTGAGGGGCTGGCGCGTTCTGTAGTTGTGGCAGCAACTTCAGACCAACCCGCCCTTGTCCGGTTGAAGGGCGCCCTGCTGGCTACAGCAATTGCAGAGTATTTTCGGGATCAGGGGAAAGATGTTCTTTTGATGATGGATTCGATAACAAGGTTTGCCATGGCACAGCGCGAAGTAGGTCTCGCGATTGGAGAGCCCCCTGCCACGAGGGGTTATACCCCCTCCGTCTTTGCTCTTTTGCCGAAATTGCTGGAGAGAGCCGGCACCTCTCCAAAGGGAACGATTACGGGGCTTTACACAGTTTTAGTAGACGGAGACGACTTGAACGAACCAATCACCGATGCCGTCAGAGGAACTTTGGACGGGCACATCGTCCTTTCCCGGGAATTGGCCGCTCAAAATCATTACCCCGCAATCGATGTTCTGAATTCAGTTAGCAGAGCGATGATTGATCTTGTTTCTCCGGAACATCTAGAAAAAGCCGCACGATTGCGAAGCATTCTTGCAACTTATCGTGAGGCTAAGGATCTGATTGAAATTGGCGCCTATCAAACAGGATCTAATCCCAAAATTGATGAGGCCATAAAAATGATTGAAAGATGCCAGGCTTTTTTACGCCAAGGCATCCAGGGAAAATACAGTTTTGAAACAACGCAACAGCAACTCTTCTCTTTATTTTCATAAAGGGGGTTGCGGCTCTCTTCGCGCCGAAGGGAGCCGGGAATCTTGAAACAGTTCCGTTTTCGCCTTCAAAATTACCTTAATCTAAAGGAACAGCAAGAAAAAATTTATCGCCTGAAGCTTGCCCGGGCACAGGCAGAATATCAAAGGGAAGCTGAAACTCTCGTTAAGATTCAGGATAACTTGAAGGAATTGTTAAAAAGAAACCGGGAGGCGCGGCGCGGTCCCATTCAGATCGAGTTAATCGCTCTCGGTGAACGATATTTGCAATTTCAAAGCGAACAGAAAGAACGGCAGGCCCTGGCAGCTGCTGAAACCAGGAAGAAATTATTGCAACTACAGGAGGAGTTTCTCGACCATTGCAAGGAGAAAAAAAGCCTGGAGCGCCTTCGGGAGCGGGTTTGGTCATCTTATTATGAAGAATACCTGCGCGAGGAACAAAAATACCTGGACGAGATCGGATCGATCTGTTTTCTCAAAACTTAGGAGGAAGAAAATGGCGCAACCGTTCCCTGTTTCCTGGAAACTTTTCGTTGTCTGTTTAATTGTGATCGTGGGCGGGGGAATTTTAGCAGCATCCACAACAGGCTGGATCGATATTAAAGATTGGGCTGCGAAAATACCTGTTTTAGACCGGTGGGTCGAAAACGAAGCAGCGGATAAAAGTGAATCCGTTTCGCTGGCAGAGGAAAATAAACTCCTCAAGTCCCGGATAGCAGAACTCGAAAGGGAATTGAAAAAACTCAAGGAGCGCGAAGCGGCGCTGGTAGAAATCAAAAAAGACCTTGAAAAAACCGTTGCACTGAAAGAGGAAAAGGTTGCCCAAGATCAAGCAGAAAAGGAAGGGTACCGCGCCCTGGCGGCTTACTACGCGGGTATGAAACCAGACACTGCCGTAGCTATTCTGAACAATCTCGATTCCGAGGCGGTGGCGGAGATTTTGTATGCAATGGATAAAGAACAGGCGGGAGAGATTTTGGCCGCGATGGACCCGGCCCGAGCGGCAGAGTTGCTGGAAGTAATTGCAAGCCGCTCAACCCAGGCCGGTACCTAAAAAATAAATTTGAACTGAGAAAGGAGGTGATTTCATGGCAAGCGGAACTCCTTGTTGCCCTGTTTCCCCGGCAGTCAATTCCACAACCCCCGCATTTTGTCCAAAGACCGGAGAGAGTTCCAACAAATCTGCAAACTCTTCCTTTTATTTGCTTCTCAATGGAGAGCAGAAAGTGCCAGGAGGAGAAGCAGAAGATTCCCAACCGGAAAGCAATGAACGAAAACTTCAACCTGGCTCTCAGGAAAAGTTTCCCGGTTTAAGCTTGGAGGTTTTGGCGGTCCTATCCTCTTTCATTCGGTCCGTACAATTACACGAGCCAATCCATTCCGAACTTTTAGTTCGGCCCCAGGATGGCATTATCTCCCCCGGTGTTTCGGAAAAGAGGGCCGTTTTTCAAGCCGGCATTCTTAACCCGGAACTTAGCCACCTGCTTGGAATTAAAGCAAAATTGGAGGAAGGAGGGCCCGGGAATTTAAGGATCGCCAATCAACCAGTTGATTATCTCAAATTTCCGGACATCGAGAGGGCGGAGTTGCTGCACTTGCTCTTGAGCGCAAAAGGCCCCCCTTTAG
The DNA here is from genome assembly GCA_030627585.1 of Bacillota bacterium. Taxonomy (GTDB): domain Bacteria; phylum Bacillota; class DSM-12270; order Thermacetogeniales; family Thermacetogeniaceae; genus Ch130. Next base: position 2,140 of record DAOURU010000139.1, on the reverse strand, counting down.
GGAGGGCGGAAATTGACTGTCTGCGTGCGGGCACGCACAGGCAGGCAGGAAAGTCTGCGGGTGGTCAGGTTGCTTCTTCAACGCAGGAACCTCCGGGCTTCACCGCTCAAGCAGTTTTAACTGAACCAGCAGAACAGGCGTTCCAAGCTGTGCCCAGCAAGCCAGACCTTTTAAATCACGAGGCATTTTCCTCAACGAAAGAGGGCGGCAGAGACTCTGAGACCAGGCTCTTATCTCCTGACTATAACACCGCTTTTGAAGGAAAAACCGCAAAACAGGCTTTTGAAGCAGGGGAAACTCTCGAGGCGCTAAAGACAAAAGCCCTTTTTTCAAGAGACAACAACTCACCCCAGGCAGCCTCTATGCACCAGAACACACAGTTCGGTTCTCACCTGCCGACGAACAACCAGCCGGACGGCGCCTTGGGAAAACAGGTGGCACAAGAAATTGTGCAACAAGTCGTAGAAAAGGCGCACCTTCACGTGGGGAAGGAAACGGCCACTCTTAAGATCCAGCTCAAGCCGGAATTTCTCGGAAAATTGGACCTGATAGTCAGCTTAGAAAGAGGGTTTCTTCACGCCCGTTTTCTGGCAGAAAATCCCGCGGTGGTTAACCTGATCGAGACACGGCTCCCTGAGTTGCGCCAGTCCCTTGAGCAGCAGGGTATTTCCTGGCAGCAGGTAAGCGTTTCTGTAGACAGCCAAGCCGATCAGGGGTTTTCTCAATCCCACCCAGAAGCGCAAAGCGCCCCGCAACCTGATCTTCCTTCTTATCCGGGAGTATTAGAAGGCGGCTCCGAAAGGGAGAAGATCGGGAAAATTGAAACAAGCCCGCGAGGGATATTAGGGTTGGTGGATTACCTTGTTTAAACGGCGTTCATTGAAGATTTCAAGCCGGTTGCACTCCCTGTAAGGAGGTGAAAGTGTGGCGACAATAGGTGCGCTTTCCGGATCTCAGCAAGCAATTACCACAGAAACAAGAGGCACCATCGGAAGGGAAGGCTTTTTAAAACTGTTAATCAATCAACTCCGGCATCAGGACCCCCTGGATCCGGTTAAAAACACTGATTTTATTGCCCAGATGGCCCAGTTAACCTCGCTCGAGCAGTTGCAAGACTTAAACAAAAATTTGGGATACCTCGTATCCCTGCAAGAACTGTCAAGAGGAAGGGAAGACCTCCTTTTCGCTGCGAGTTTGCTGGGAAGAGAGGTAGCTGCAAAAAATCCGGGTACAGGAGAAATCTTTCAGGGCCAGGTGCGGGGCTACCATCTCAAAGAAGGGGAAATCTGGTTGATGCTGCCCGAACAGGAATTCCCTGCGGGATGGGTTTACAAGATCGAGGTCAACCTTCGAGGAGATGAGTCGCAATGACGGAGAAAATCTATTTTCCGCAACCGGTCCTGCCGCCTGCACGAGACCGGGGCGCAGAAACGCAAAAAGAAGCCAAGAAAGCCGCCTCTTTTGCGGAAGTGCTCGCTCAACACGCTTTAAAGTTTTCGCGTCATGCCCAGGAGCGGATCACAAAAAGAGAGATCTCTTTAAATCCAGGCCATCTGCAGCGCATCCACGCTGCCGTAGAAAAGGCGGCAGCGAAGGGGGCGCGCGACTCGCTGATACTTGTAGACAATCTTGCCTTTGTGGTCAGCATCAAGAACCGCACGGTAACCACCGCCCTGGACGAAACAAGCCTGCGGGGAAATGTTTTCACGAACATTGATAGCGCCGTGATTATCTAAAAAGGGAAAAGGGCCGGACCTCATGAGGGGGCCCGGGTTTACCGAAAGACAGAAGTAAACCACCCTTGAAAAAGGAGGTCAGATTAAAAATGATGCGTTCCTTGTTCTCCGCTGTTTCAGGTTTAAAGACCCACCAGCAGCGGATGGATGTGATCGGCAACAACATCGCCAACGTGAACACCCCCGGCTTCAAGCGGAGCCGCGTCACCTTTCAGGATATGCTCAACCAGACGATCCGGGGCGCAAGCCGCCCGGTGGAAGGGGGCCGCGGGGGGACAAACCCGATCCAGATCGGGTTTGGGGTCACCACGGGAAGCATTGACACAATCATGACCAGCGCCAGCCTCCAGGAAACGGGGAAAATGACGGACCTCGGCATTGATGGAGAGGGATTTTTCATCCTC
>DAOURU010000185.1 GCA_030627585.1 Bacillota bacterium | reverse complement strand
GAAATCACAAAAGGCCAGGTTCTGGCAACGCGAACGATTATCTTATGGCTTTCGGCCCTGGCCTCTTCAATTGTAGACAACATTCCTTTTGTGGCGGTAATGATTCCCCTGATTCAGGAAATGGGGCATTTCGGCCACATCGCAAACATTACTCCCCTCTGGTGGTCCCTTGCTTTGGGCGCCTGTCTCGGGGGAAACGGGACGCTTGTAGGGGCCGCCGCCAACGTAATCGTTGCAGGCCTGTCCGAACGAAACGGATTAACCCTTTCTTTTGTGAGGTACTTGAAAGTGGCTTTTCCGCTCATGCTCGTTTCCATCGCAATTGCCCAGGTCTATCTCCTGATTTTTTATTTTCGTTGACAAGAGGGAACAAAACAAGAGGGAACAAGAAGGACTATAATAAACAAGAAGGACTATGATGAGGAAACAGACTCACCCTGGCGTCGGCGTCCGGTAAAGGGGTTGATAGCAAAGGCGTTCGTGAAGGGAGAATGTTGCTTTGAGAAGACTGCGGGGAGTGGTGCATTTAAATTCGACTTTCTACCTTGCCCTCATTGCCCTTATTCTGGGCCTCTGCGGGGGGTTGGGCGCTATTCTCTTTTACTATCTCATTCACTTCTTCAAGAACTTATTTTTCGGCCCCGTCAAGGGGTTCCTTTCTTTTTTAGGCCCGGGCGGAATTTCTCTTATCGGTGGAATTGGGGGTCTCATGGTAGGCCCTCTCGTTTCCTTTTTCGCGCGGGAGGCAAAAGGGCACGGCGTTCCTGAGGTTATGTACGCGGTGGCGCGGCAGGGCGGCAGGATCAGGCCCCGGGTTGTCCTGGTAAAAGCTCTGGCCTCTGCTCTCACCATCGGGACCGGGGGATCCGCCGGGCGGGAGGGGCCGATTGCCCAGATTGGCGCTGCCCTGGGCTCTACCGTGGGGCAGTTGCTGCGCCTGTCCGAGCGGCGTTTGATTACTCTTGTGGCCTGTGGGGCCGGTGCGGGGATTGCGGCCACATTTAATACTCCTATTGGAGGGGCAATTTTTGCTTTAGAGGTGGTTTTAGGGGAATTTACAGCTTCTAATTTCGGCCTGGTTGTGATTTCCACGGTAGGGGCTGCTTTGGTGGCAAGAATGCTTTTAGGCAATCAACCGGCATTTTTGGTCACCTCGTACGATCTTGTGCATCCCTTTGAACTGTTTTTTTACGCAATTTTGGGGATCGCTGCTGCCGGGGTGGCGCTTCTTTACGCCAGAGTCCTTTACTGGACAGAGGATCTTTTCGCCACCCTGCGCAAAGTTCCGGAATGGGTTCGCCCTGCGCTTGGGGGAGCGGCGTTCGGTTTAATCGGGGCATTTCTTCCCCAGACCCTGGGCCGGGGGGAGCATGTGATGAATCAAATCTTACTCGGAGACCTTAAGTTCGCCTGGTTCCTTGGCCTCCTCTGCCTGGCCAAGATTATTACGACCTCTTTGACGATTGGTTCGGGCGGTTCCGGGGGAGTGTTTTTCCCGGGCCTCTATATCGGAGCCTGTTTAGGCGGGGCGCTCGGAAGCATCTTTCACCGCCTTCTGCCTGCCGTTACTGCGGGGAGCGGCGCTTATGCCCTGGTCGGGATGGGCGCTTTGTTCGCCGGAATGACTCAGGCTCCGGTTACGGCGGTCCTCATCCTCTTCGAGATGACGCAGGACTACCGGATTATTTTACCTTTAATGCTGGCCTGCGGACTTGCCACTCTCTTAGCTCGGGTTTTGAGCAGAGAAACAATCTATACGATGAAACTGGCGCGCCAGGGTGTTCAGTTGCGTGGGGGACGGGATGTAAATATTATGCGCGGCTTGCGGGTAGAGGATGCAATGACGAAATTGGTTCATGCTGTGCGTGCAGACATGACCCTCGCAGATGTCATCAAGCTCATGCAGGAAACCAGGCACAACGGTTTTCCCGTTGTTGATCAGGATGACTGTTTGGTAGGTGTGATCACCTTGCAGGATATTCGCGGGGTGGAACCCGGAGTGCGCCTGAAAACCCCGGTACGCGAGGTAATGACACCCCATCCCGTCACTGCGGTGCCGGAAGAGACCCTGGAAGAAGTTTCGCGCAAATTCGCGCTCAGAGATATTGGGCGCGTTCCCGTGGTGGAGGGGGAGGAGTGCCGAAAAGTTGTAGGGGTAATTACCAGAAGTGATATTGTCCGCGCCTACAACCGGTACCTCTTACAGCAGGAAGAAGAAGGCGGCTCGCGTTAGCCTTTAATCAAATGGTAAGAAAGAAACCAACAGGCTGCAGGAATGGGAGCAAAGGGGGTTTTCCGAAAGATGCAGGATTTTCCGGTACCAGGCGGAGAGCGCGCGCATGTCGCAGTGGGGGTTTGTATTGTCGAGCTTTACCTGGGGGAAGCCGCTTCCTTAAAAGATAAGCGGCGGATCTTGAGAAGCATTCTTGACCGGATCAAGGCGCGCTACAATGTCTCGATTGCCGAAGTGGACCAGCAGGATCTCTGGCAGCGGGCAACAGTGGCTTTTGTCTGCGTGAGCAACGATCAAAGCCGCACATATCAGGTTTTGAACTCTGTCGTGAAATTTATGGAAAATCAAAACCATGCCCAGCTTCTCGATTACCAAACTGAAATCCTTTAAAACCGAAAAGGGAGCCGGTTTAAACGTGCCTTGACTTTTTCACCCCCGGTCGTTGCGACTGTTGATTTTCGGTACGGTAGCTGCCATTTAGGAAGAATCAGGAAGAAATGCCTTAAGACGAGAGATTCCTGAACGGGAAGGGAACGAGATGGTAAAAATAAAATATTTTTTTATCAAAAAACAGAAGGATAATGGGAATTAATGTCGTATAATTACAAAAATTATGCATGTGTGGGTAAGGATGGAAACTCAAAGTGAGGCGTGAAGAAACATGCACCGGCTTGCCGCGCGAATCAGCACCGGCCTGACAAAATTTTTAAACCTCTCTGACGCGCAAATTCCGGTTCTGACCTACGGTCTGGAGGTAGTTTTGGCGACCCTTCTGAGCCTGGGAGCGCTTATTTTGGGGGGCCTCGCGGCCGGGGCGGTTTCTCTTGTCTTCGCTGCGGCCTTGACAGGGGCGGTTTTGCGGGCCGTAGCGGGAGGGGCTCACGCCTCAAGCCCTTATTTCTGCGCCTTTTTCGGAGGGGTTGTTTTTACCCTGCTCGGCCTCGCAGCGCGGGAGGCGGGAGCCGCGCTGAGCCCGGAGGTTTTAATTCTGCTTGTGCTGCTGACCGGCCTCTCCGGCCTTTTGCTCGTGCGCCTTTACGCTCCGGCCGGCTGCGCGGCGCGGCCCTTCCGGCGGGAAGAAGAGCTTGCGAGGAAGGAGCGCGCCCGATATGTGGTTGCAGGCTGGACCCTCCTCGCAGGCGCTGCCGCCGCCCTCCCCTTAATGTGCCGGAGTTTCCTGCCGCAGGAAAGCGCTTTCCTGCGGCAGGTTCTTTTTGCGAGCGCCCTGGGATTATGGTGGCAGATTTTCACTCTGACGCCGGTTGCCTACCGGCTCCTCCCGCGCCTTGAAAGGGGCGCGGGAAGGCTCTTTTTTAGAAAGGAGGGATGAAGAATGCTCAGGAAGCTGGCTGTTTGGGCGGCAGGTCTTGCCTCGCTGGCGCTTTCCGTTGTTGCGGCAGGCTTTGTGG
>DAOURU010000216.1 GCA_030627585.1 Bacillota bacterium | reverse complement strand
CAGCCCCTTTCAGGCGAAGAAGGTAGCAATAACGGCAGCGTTCCTCTTCACGGTAGCTGACTTCCCGAAAATAAATCTCCGGCTGGTAACTTTCTTCAAAGAAAAGAGGGAATTCGAGCTGCCGGGCCATTTCCCCGGCAGCTTCCCGGCGCTTCATGTATTCCTGGTAGGGATGAATATTAGGATTAATAAAAAACCCGGCAACTGCGTGGCCCTGGCTGCGCAGATCTTCAAGAGGATAAAGGGCACAGGGCCCGCAGCAAACATGCAGCAAAATTTTCATGCCTCATCCTCCTCGGGAAAAAGAGTTGTCTGCCGGAGAGAAGAGGAGCCTTTCGGACTCGGGCAACGAATCCCCAAATGCTCGTAAGCGGAAGGAGTTGCCACACGGCCGCGGGGCGTGCGCTGCAGGTAGCCCATTTGTAAAAGGTACGGTTCATAAACATCCTCGATGGTCCCGGGCTCCTCCCGTGCCGCAGCAGCCAGGGTATCCAACCCCACCGGCCCCCCCTGGAATTTCTCGATTACTGTTGCAAGTAAAATCCGGTCAACTTTATCAAGCCCCGCCTCGTCAACTTCGAGCTGCTCCAGTGCCGATTTTACAAGATCCTGCGTAACTATTTTTGTATCTGCAACCTCTGCAAAATCGCGGATCCGGCGCAGCAGGCGGGTTGCAATGCGGGGAGTTCCCCGCGCCCTCCCGGCGATTTCCCAAGCCCCCTCCTCTTCCAGTTCGATTCCCAAAAGAGAGGCCGCCCTGGTTACAATCTTGAAAAGATCTTCCTTGGGATAATAGTCAAGCCTTAAAATAATTCCGAAGCGGTCCCGGAGCGGGAGACTGACGAGCCCCGCCCGGGTTGTCGCCCCGATTAAGGTAAAAGGAGGGAGGTCGATCCGCAAGGACCTTGCTCCGGGGCCTTTTCCGATGATGATATCGAGACAGAAATCCTCCAGGGCGGGATAAAGGATTTCCTCCACAACCCGCGGCAGCCTGTGAATCTCATCAATAAAAAGCACTTCGTTGGCTTCAAGATTCGTTAAGACCGCGGCCATATCACCCGGCCGCTCCAGTGCCGGCCCTGAAGTGGGATAAAGACGAACTCCCATCTCCTGGGCAATAATATGAGCAAGCGTAGTTTTGCCCAAACCAGGCGGCCCGTAGAGCAAGACATGGTCCAGGGGCTCTCCGCGCCTGAGTGCCGCACGGATAAAGACTTCGAGATTCCCTTTGTTCTGCTGCTGCCCTATAAAATCCCTGAGCAAGCGGGGTCTTAAAGAAACATCGCCTTCTCCGTCTTGCGGCAGGCGGGCCGCAGAAACAATTCTTTCCTCCATAAAGCAATTTTACTCCTTCCCTTTGCCTAACTCTCTGAGGGCATACCGCAAAAGTTCGGAAGCAGACGCGACGGCGGGTTTTCTTTTTTTCGTTTTCTTTAATATTTCCTCGGCCTCTTGACGGTTATAACCAAGGGCCGCAAGCGCCTGGGAAACCTCATTAAAAACCGCCGTAGAAAAAGGGGTTTCTTCCAATTCCTTTCGTGCAAGATGACCGGGAAGCTTTTCTTTTAATTCAAAGATAAGCCGCTGCGCAGATTTCTTCCCTACCCCCGGCACACGCAGAAGCCCCTCAAGGTTGCCCTGAGAAATGATCGAAAAAAGTTCTTCCGCCGGCAGGGTGTCTAAAATTGTAAGCGCGACGCGCGGTCCGATACCCGGTGTGCTCAGAAGCAAACGAAACAAAGCACGGTCCTCGGGAGACAGAAAGCCGTAGAGCTGCAAACACTCATCCCGCACATACAGATGAGTGTGGACTTCAACCTCCTGCCCGGCAGGAGGAAGTCTCTGAATCAACCCGGAGGGAACCAATACCTCATATCCAATTCCATGCACATCAAGCGTAATCCGGTTTTCTTCAACAAAAACAAGGCTTCCCCGCAGAAAAGAGATCACCGGCTTCCCCCCCGCTGGATGCGACTCCGGCAATGCCCCTGGTAATAATGGCAGAGCGCGGCGGCAAGGGCATCAGCGGCATGATCGGGCCGGGGAAGCTCCGGGAGTCTTAAAATAATTTTCAGCATCCGCTGTACCTGCCCTTTATCGGCCCGCCCGTAGCCCGTAATCGCCTGCTTAATTTGCAGCGGTGTATAAGTAAAAACTGCCAGGCCATGATGGACGGCAGCCAGCATAATTGCACCACGCACGTGGCCGACCACAAGGGCCGTCCTGGTATTCCGGTTGAAAAACACATCCTCCAGCGCCATCGTATCAGGTTGATGGCTCGCGCAGATTCTTTCCAATTGTTCATAGATACCCGCCAGCCGGGAGGGAAGTTCGCATTTGCTATTCACTTTTATTGTACCATAATCGATCAACTCAACCTGCCCTTCCTCGATTTTTAAAACCCCGAATCCAGTCGTAACAACTCCAGGGTCAATGCCTAAAATGATCACGGCGATCCCTCCCTTTGTTAAATTCTTCTCCTGAAACGCCTGTTCCTGCTTTTGGTCCTAGAAATTTCCATAAAGGTCCTCCACTTTCAACACTTCCACGATACCGCGTCCCCGCTCTTGAAAGAGGTTCGCCGCAACTCTGTCAACAGTTAGATAAAGCAATTGCCAGCCCTCCCGCACGTAATCAAGCAAGACTCCTACAGCCCGCCGCTTGCGGGTTTCGGAGGCATTCAGCAGCGGGTCATCGAGGATTAGGAAACCCTTTTCATTTTGAAGGAGATTTTCCAGAACCGCAAGCCTCAAGGAAAGCAAGAACTGGGCTCTTGTCCCGTCGCTTAAGGCCTCCTCTCCGTACTCCACGCCGTCCCCGGCTGCTTTGAATACCACATCACCCCCCTGGCGCGTGTAAGAAAGGGCGTGGTACCGGCCCGTGATCCGGTAAAAGATCGCCGCAGCACGCGCCAGCGGCTCTAGGAGCACATTTTCCAAACCTTCCTTTGCAACCTCGATGACCTGTTGCGCCCAGAGGGCAGCAAGGGCCTTTTTAACGGCATCCCTCAAAACCGCTTCCGATTCTGTAAGGCGGGAAGCAAGTGTCCCAACATCTGTACAGCCTGCGGCGAAAAGCTCCCGCGCAACCTCCAGTTCCCGGCGGAGCAGAGATTCGCACCTGTTTTGAAGCGCCCGCTCTTCTTCTTTGAGCCGCCCGGCTTTTGCTTCAAGCTCTTCCATAAGCCGCGCCAATTCCTCGACCGGGCGCGGCTGCGGGCGGCGTTCGGAGAAAGGGCGGAGT
>DAOURU010000029.1 GCA_030627585.1 Bacillota bacterium | reverse complement strand
TTTTTCGTTTTTTGAAAAAGATGCCTGTCCCCTTTTCTTATTCGGCATTTTTCCACTGCGCGAGAAATTCTGCGATTTCCTGGGGCAGCTCCCCGCAGTCCAACTGCTCCAGTATCTGTTCGATGATCTGGAAAACCTGCTGGCGCATTTCAGTGCTCAAGCCGGCGGTCATCTGGTTGATCAAGGAAATGATATCTTCCTTTTTTTCAACTCCCTGCTCGTCCAGACCCATTCGTTGCAGGAACTCCTTCATGGCTTCCGGATTATCCGGGGAAACGCCTGAGGAGCGGAGAAACTCGCCGATTTTAGAGACATCCGACGGCAATCCGGAAGACTGCAACTGCCGAAAGATTTCCATAAAATTAAATTCGCCCAACTTATCTCCTCCTGATAAAGAAAAGTACGGGGCCCTGGAGCCCCCGAATTCTCCTCCCTTTAACTTATGCTCTTTCCCCGCAAATTGGAACTTATTTATTTGCCACCCGCTTCGGCGTTGCCGCAGCCAAACTGGCCCTGGAAGGGCGTTTCGGCCTGATGGCGGCCCTGAAAGGACAGGAAATCACTGCGGTCTCGCTTGCGGAGGCAACCAGACGACCTTCCCGCGTTCCCCCGGAGGGCCAGCATGTCCACGAAGCCCGCGCCATCGGGATCAGCTTCAGCGACGGAAAACATGACCGGGATACCCGGTTTTTAAAAAAAGCTCCTTTCCGTCCGTCTCAAAGGTAATCGCCCCCCGCGAATCAGTGCGAAGCACGGTTGCCTTCTGCTCCTGCCAGAACTTTAAAAATTCAGGAGAGGGGTGGCCGAAGGGATTGGGGCCGACAGAGATCACGACCACCTGCGGACGGACGAGCCGGGCGAATTCCAAATCAATCCCGGCGGTACTCCCGTGGTGGGGCGCCTTAAGAACCGCGGCAGGGAATAATTCTCGGGTTTGTCCACCCTCTTGCACACCCGCAACCAGAGCCGCCATCCCTTCCTTTTCAATGTCGCCGGCCAGCAGAAAAGCAATTTTCCCGTATCTGATGTGCAGGACGAGAGAGTTGTTGTTCAGATCGCTCCGCGTCCCCGTGAGAAGCCGGAGCGGAGGATGGAGGACGCGCATTTCTACTTCCGGGTCGAGACGCAAAGCCGCTCCCGCCCTTACCCGGTGCAAAGGAATCCCCTTCTCCTCGAGCAAGGCCTCGAATTTCAGCCACAGAGGAGTGGGGTGGGCGACAGGAGGAGCAACCGCTTCTTTTACTTTTACATTTTCAAACACCGCCAGTAAACCTCCCAGGTGGTCTTCATGAGGGTGGGAATTGACTGCAAGGTCGAGGCGGCGGATCCCCCGGCGGGCGAGGTAAGGAACGACAACCTCCCGCCCCGGGTCGAAAGAGGAGCTGCTGAAGGCAGGCTTCCCTCCGCCGTCTACCAGCATCTTGCCGCCCCCCGGTGTTTCCACCAGGATGCAATCCCCCTGTCCGACATTTAAAAAGGTAACCCGGAGCAGGCCTGGGGCGCCGCCCAGAGCCGGCCCCCAGTACAGGCAGAACGCCGCCAGGATGAGCCCCAGCAGGGAGGGGAGCAGCCAGCGGCGGGCAGGCGCGCGGAAGCGGAAATGGGGAAAAGATACCTCGATCCCGCTGCGGGTGCTCCAGCCAAAAAGCGTCAGGAGCGCAAACCAGGCAGCTACAAAGAGCCAGGAGGGGGCCGGGGCGGCCAAGGTTCCGCCCGGAACCCTGGCAAGAAGGTCGAGCATCCCTTGCACCGGCAGCGTCAGGGCGCCAGCAGCAATGAAAAAAGGACCTGCCAGCCCTTGATGAAGAAGAGCAAGAATCATTCCGGCCAAACCCAGGTTCACAACCAAACCCGCAACAGGAACCACGAGAATATTAGCAATTAAGCTTAAAAAAGGAACCTGCTGAAAATAAAGGGCCAGTAAAGGGAGCAACGCCAGTTGAGCCGCAAGGGGAACGGTGACAACCTCTTTCCAACCGCGGGGGAGGGGAAGATAGAGGCCCAGGGGGCCGGCAAGGTAGATAATCCCCCACGCTGCCGCAAAGGAGAGCTGGAATCCCGGCTCGAAAAGCGCTCCCGGATTAAAGACAAGCATTACAAAAGCAGCAAGGGCAAGGGAAGCGAGCAGATCTTTCCGCCGGTGCCACAGGTAAGCCGCCGTTCCGGCCAGACCCATCACTGACGCCCTCGCGGCTGAAGGAGGAAACCCAATCAAAGCGGCATAGCTCAAAAGACCGGCGGCTGCCAAAAAAAAGGTAAAACCGCGCCCGGAACGGAGCAGCCCGGCGAGAGAAAGAAAAAAGAAAAGCACAAAACCCAAATGAAGCCCGGAAACGGCAAAAAGGTGCATGACCCCGGTGCGCCGGTAAACATCCCGGTCCTCTGGGGTAATCTCTTCCTTTGCTCCCAGGAGAATCCCTTTCAAAAAAGAGGCCTGATCTTGGGGTAAGAACCTGTCAATTCCCCTTGCAACCCGCAACCTCGCAGCAGCAAAAAGACGAGGGAGAAGATCGCGCGCCCCGGGCCGGCCGCTCTCAAGAACGACCGGGGGGCTGCGGGCTTTTATCTGGGCGACGATGCCGCGGCGGGCCAGGTAATCCCGGTAATCGAAATCCCCCGGGTTTCCCGCTTTCGGAGGGAGGTCAAAGCGTCCCTGCACCATGACCCTGTCACCCGGAAGCAGCTTTTTAATTCCAACTGCTCCTTTTTCCCGCTTGCCGCTTTCATCCCCCTCCCGGCCACCCCCCTCCTGAAGCACCTCCGGTGGCCCATTCACGGCGTCCCGCCCAACAGGGAAGTAATAAACAATCTGGACCTTCGCAGGGCCGCGCCAGGCTTCCCTGCCGAGTGCAACGGAAGGATCTTTCACTGTAAAGACAGCCCGGTTGGCATAAATGACGGGCCGTCCTGCAATGGTGCCTTGAATTTTGACGTAATGGGTTAAGAAGGGTTCGAGTTCCGGGGGAAGAACAGCCGCCTGGTGGAGCGCCGCCCAGGTATACCCTCCAAAACCAAAGCAGAGAAGAAGAAAAAGAGGGGTCTCTCGCCTCCCGCGCCAGTAGCTAAAAATCGCACCGGCCAAAAAAATAAAGGCCGCAGCCAGACCCCCGGCGGTTGTGATAAACACACCCGCATGCGTCAGGGCCGCACCCACCCCAAAGGCGAAGGTGATTAAAACAAGCGGCGGCATCTCTGATCGAAACTAAGAGCGCTCGCCTAAAGTCACAGAAACCTTCACCATGCGTTTATCGCGCCAAACCGCAAGCTGGACCTTTTTGCCCGGCCCGGCCTGCTGCAATTTTTGGAGGAGATCATCGATGTTTTTTACCTTATTCCCGTTCCAGGCAAGAATAATGTCCCCCTGCCGGAGGCCCGCCTGCGCTGCAGGCCCGCGGGGGTCGACATTTCTGATGAAGACCCCTTCCAAACGGGGCAAACCAAAGTAATCGGCAATTCCCGGTGTTACATCCTGAATTCCAACTCCCAGCCAGCCCCGGCTGACTTTGCCTTTTTCGATTAGTTCTTCCAGTATACTCCGCACCGTGTTGCTGGGGATGGCAAAACCGATCCCCTGCGCCTGGGCGCTGACTGCAGTGTTAATCCCGATTACTTCTCCCTTGAGGTTCAAGAGCGGCCCCCCGCTGTTGCCGGGGTTGATTGAGGCATCGGTCTGCAGGAGGTTCCGGTAGCTGCGGTCTTCGACTGTTATGGGGCGCCCTTTGGCGCTGATCACGCCGACCGTAACGGTGTGATCCAAACCGTAAGGGTTCCCGATGGCGATAACCCAGTTGCCCACGGCAATGCCGTCGGAATCTCCCAATTTTAAAGTAGGCAAATTGGAGCCGGCATCAACTTTTAAGACGGCCAGGTCAAGCTCGTGATCCGCTCCTATAACCTTCGCCGGAACCGGCCTGGATTTCCCTGCAATCGTAACCTGGATTTCCTGGGCGCCTTCGATAACGTGCTCATTTGTTAAAATATAACCGTCCCCTGAAATGATCAGGCCTGAACCCAGTCCCTGCCTGACCCTCGTTTCGGGTGGAAAGAAAAACTGGCGCCCGAAAAACTCCCGGAAGAAAGGATCATTAAAAAAGGGATCCGCTACCCGTTCCCGGCTCATTGCCATGGTTTCGATTTTTACAACAGCAGGCCCCGCCTCAGCCACGATCTCGGCAATCGTACCGGGCCCCACACCCGGCAGGCTAACATTTTGATTCTTTTCCCCGGCATCTTCTTGAGGAGCCTTAAGGGCCGCACGGACCGGATTCAACCAGAAATTGCCTGAGGCAAACAAGACCCCGCCGGTAAAAGCAACCCCGGCGATGAAAGCCAGAAGAATAATGCCTACCAGCAGCCGTTTGCGTTTGAAGTACATACAATTCCCTCCAGAATAACATGCTTCTATTTCGTCCCGGCAATCTCTTGCTGGAGAGCATCTTTTGTCTGGGGGTGTTTCTGCCGGAACGGATCTTCCGGATTTTCAGAAACTTGCCCGGCCTCGCCTTTTTCTTGCTCCTGGCCGGATTGAGCTGTTTCCGGTTTCCCCTGGTCTGCTTCCGGCGCCGCTGCAGCCGTTTGTCTCTCCGGTGGGGCTGCTCCTGTCGCCTGCGGGCCTGTGCGCGGCGGCTGGGGCTGACCTTGAGGTGCCTCGCGGGTTACCTCATCCCAGACGCGCTGGACATTCGAGGATGCCTTGCGGAATTCCCGGACCGCTTTCCCCATCGACCGCGCCACCTCCGGCAGCCGGCCCGGGCCAAATACGATCAACGCGATCACAAAAATCAGAAGCATTTCCCCGGGCCCGATATTGAGCATCTCCATTCACCCCCATGCAATTATAACTTATTTCTCTCCCTACAACAACAATGCTGCAAGAACCGCTGCACGTAAACCTTAAATTATGATTCCTGCACCGCCTCTTCCCTCGCAGGCGGCGTGGTGGTCTGCCTCAAAAAATGAGCCCCTTCAGGGAGGGGCCCATTTTTGTACTTTTCTGAATCCGGTTTGACCCTATTTACGATGCTTTTTCTTTACCTTTGGGCTGGTGTACTTCCACAGGCTTTGTATAGAAAGGACTCCGCCATTTAACTTCAACAGTAATGGCATCTCTTCTGCACGCCTCGGCGCAAACCTCGCAAATAATGCATCGGGCCGGGAAAAAGGTTAATTCCTTTTTCTCCTTGTTGATCTCAATCGCTGCAGCGGGGCAGCGCCGCGCACAGTTTCCGCATAAAGTGCACTTATTATCATCGAACTCGACGTGTCCCCGCGCCCGGGCGAAAGAATCCCTTACCTGAAAGGGATAAAGCCTGGTGGCGGGCCCCCCGAACAAGTTGCGGACAATAGTCGGCAGCATCAACGGCATTGAGCTCCACCTCCTTTTAGATTTGCCCTTTACTAACGTTCGGTACAACTAATACACGGGTCAATGGAAAGAGCAATGATTGGCACATCCGCCAGTTCGCATCCGGGCAGCATCACAAGCAAGGACGGGATGTTCGCATAGGTCGGTGTCCGCACACGCAAACGCTCGAGGTTGCGGGTGCCGTTTCCTTTTGCGTAGTAGAAGACCTCGCCCCGCGGCTGTTCAGACCTGAAAATAGCTTCGTTTGCCGGTGGATTGCCTTTTACACTCACGTTAATATCACCTGCGGGCAGCTTGCCTAGAGCTTCCAGCTGCAGGTCGATGGCCTGCAGCGTTTCCCGCGCCCGCACTACCGCACGCGCGTAGCTGTCCCCGGCAGTTTCTACAATCGGTTCGAATTCCAGATCGCCGTAAGCCTGGTACTTCTGCATCCGGCAGTCCTCACATACACCGCTGGCACGCAGGGTCGGCCCCGCGCAGCCTAATGCAATCGCCTGGTCCTTAGAGAGCACACCTTTCCCCACCGTCCGCGCCTTCACAGTATAATCGTTCGCCAGGACGCCGATCAGGGCCTCGGACTCCTTTCTAACTTCTTTCAGAACTTCAATGCACTTCTTCTTTTGTTCCCCGTTGAGATCCCGCCGGACGCCGCCGATAACGGAAATAGATTGGGTGACACGCTGTCCTGCCGTCATTTCCAGCAGATCGAGGACCTTTTCCCGGATCCGCCAGAACTGCATGAACATGCTCTCAAAACCGAAAGCATCAGCCAAAAGTCCAAGCCAGAGCAGGTGGCTGTGGGTCCGGCTCATCTCCGACCAGATAGTGCGCAGGAATTTGGCGCGGGGCGGAATCTCCACCGGCCATAACCTTTCTACTACTTCACAGTAAGTAATCCCGTGAATGCAGCTACAGATTCCGCAGATCCGCTCGCAGAGGTAAATGTTTTTGGGATACTCGTTCAGCTCGCACGCCTTCTCAATTCCCCGGTGCCCGTATCCAATGGCGGGTAAAACATCAACCACCTTTTCGTCTTCATAGGTAATTTTCAACTGGATAGGTTCCGGAAGAACCGGGTGCTGCGGGCCAAATGGTGCAATTGTACGCGGTGCCATCTATTCCCCCCCTTTCTCGCCGGCGGCCTCTTTTTTCTCCTTCAGCATGGGCAGCACCGGGCTGTCTTGGGCCAGAAACATGTGACCGCCGAAATCAATGGCAATGTCTTTGACCTTGAGACCAAACGTCTCTTTCATTTCGTTCTCGATCAAAACGGCGGTCAAATAAATACCGGTTAGACTGGGTACTTCCTCGTCCTTGCCGACAGCGATCCGCAGGGCGCTCATCTCCATGCCGGGGCTCGCGTTGAAGTAATAGGTAACCTCTAATTTGTCTCCCAGGTCATTGCAAACCGCCGTAACAAACCTTGCCTTTGCATCTGCATATTTTTTCACTTCTGAAAGCAATTCGTCTTTTTTGATCTCTTTCAGGTTCTCGATCATTTCGCCACCCCCTGCGCTTGTGCGAGTTTTTGCAGGGCCAACACGACGCCATCTATAATCGCCTCGGGGCGGGCGGCACAGCCCGGCACGTAGACGTCAACAGGAACCACCTTATCAACCCCGCCCAGGATGTTGTAGCAGTTATGGAAGACCCCGCCGCTGCAGGCGCAGGTGCCTACCGCGATCACCATTTTAGGGTCGGGAATCTGGGCATAGAGGTTTTTCAACACCCGGGCCGTACGATAGTTGACAGGCCCTGTAATGACAAGCACGTCCGCGTGTTTCGGGTTCCCCATATTCACAATCCCAAAGCGCTCGACATCATAGAGGGGTGTCAAACAGGCCAGCGCTTCAATGTCGCAGCCGTTACAGGAACTGTTATCAAAGTGTATAATCCAAGGCGATTTAATCCGGGAAGTATGAATAATTCCCATTTACTACACCCCCTTCATAAGATACAGGTATGCAATATTCAAGATGCACAGAACCAGACCGATCGCCCAGCTGAACCGTACCATCCAGCCTGCGGTCATACGTGCGGCGATGTTGTCAATGAAGAGCTCGAGAATGAAAGCCGCCAGGGCGATAAGAATTCCGATCCAGAGCGGATTTGCCCAGAACAATGCGATGATCCCGAGCAGGAGCACAATTTCGTACCATTCAGTGAGCTGGATCAAGGCATAGTACGGGCCCGAATACTCGGTCATGATTCCCTTTACCAGCTCCTGGTGGGCGTGGTGTGAAGTCGCAATATCAAAAGGAGATTTCCGCAGTTTAATGGTCAAGATCACCAACAAGGCAATGAAAATCGGCCACAGGGAAGCAAGTAAAGGTTCGGAAGAAGGCTTGAGAATCTCGCTGATCATGAAGCTCCCGTTTTGGGCGTAAATCCCTAAAGCCATGAGCAGCAGAACCGGTTCGTACGAAAGTATTTGCAGCAGTTCGCGGTTCGCCCCGAAGTGGCTGTAAGGAGACTTGGAACTGAAACCGCCCAGCACGAAACTGATACCCGCAAAGCCGAGGAGGAAGACAAGCAGCAAGATATCCAGCTTCAAAACCAGGAAGACAAGAGATGCAATCATGAAAACTAGATAGCCGTAAATCCAAACAAACTGCATCCTGCTGGTTGCGATCCTGCTCTTCCCAAGCAGTTTAAAGAAGTCATAGAAGGGCTGTACAATCGGAGGGCCCCACCGGCCCTGGAGCCGGGCCGTAATTTTCCGGTCAATTCCGGCCAAAAACCCGCCGATGATCGGAGCCACAATGATCGCGATGATCGCTACCCACAACTGGTTCACTTTAAGACCACCCCCAGCACAACCCCGAACAAGATCAGGAGGAGGGCAATAGCAATTGTATTAACCCAGGAATTCAATGCCGCTTCTCCCAACACGTTCTGGAAGTAATAGCCGCCTAACTGAATCTTTGCTTTTTGGTCGGCGGCAGTCAGCCACTCATCAGTATCGGTATCCCCTACCTGCTCGCCGCACATGTAAACAGGGCGCAATTCCTGGGGTTTTACCGTCAGGAAAAGGAAGGGGAGCAGAAGGGCTACCGCAAATACGATAAAAAGCGGCCAAACCGGATAGCTACCAACTATCAACTCGGAAAATGGAGTGACAGCTGTGACGCCGGGTACCAGGATATTCCAGCCCTCAGCAAATACCTGTTCGGCGGCGATTACGTTATTCACGGCAAAGTGCACGAATTTCTGGTAAACCGGAGCAACGCCGATGACGAGCACGAGAATCCCGATCACGAGCAACCACAAAGGCACCGAATAACTAGGCGAAAGGGATTCAAACTTCCGCCCCAACCGCGGCAAGACCTGGAGCAGCCGGCCGAGCCACTTTGCCCAGAAGACCATCGTAGCAGCACTGGCCAGGACGAAGAGAACCGCCGCGAGAGGAATTACGAAAGCGGCCTCCAAGGCCATCCACTTGCCGAGCAGCATCCCGAAGGGCGGAAGGAACATGGAAAGAATTCCGATCGCCGTAATAAAGGTGGTAACTGGAGCTTTTTTCGGCAAGACCCTCCATGTCCTCGATTTCCCGGCTCCAAATCAGGTGCTCGATGGTGCCGGCGCAGAGGAACAGGAGGCCTTTGGAAACAGCGTGGAAGATAATAAGCAGGATCGAAGCAGCAATCGCCAGCGGTGTGTTAATCCCCGCACACGCAATAATTAAACCAAGGTTGGCAATTGTGGAGTAAGCCAAAACGCGTTTTCCTGTGGTTTGGCTGATTGCCAATCCCGAGGCCCCCAAGAAGGTAAAAGCTCCCACAAGGGCAACCATAATTCCCAGATAGGTCCCAAAAAAGGCAGGCGCCAGACGGACCACCAGGTAAACCCCCGCTTTCACCATCGTACTGGAGTGGAGCA
>DAOURU010000282.1 GCA_030627585.1 Bacillota bacterium | reverse complement strand
TTCCATCTTCCCCGGTCTACCCTTTTGATGCTTGTCTGTGCCTTTGCGGGACGAGAGCGGGTCCTGCGCGCCTATCAAGAAGCTGTATCCCGGAGGTACCGTTTTTTTAGCTACGGGGACGCGATGTTAATTGTCTAATAATTCCAGCAGTTGTTTAGAAAGGAGGATGCCCCGCATGGAGTCTTTTCGTTTCGAGGTAGTAAAAAAATGTAGAAAAACCGGGGCGCGCCTGGGAAGACTCCATACCGCAAGGGGGATTGTTCATACCCCGGCCTTTATGCCCGTAGGCACGCAGGCGACAGTTAAAACTTTGACTCCTGAAGAAGTGAAAAACCTCGGCGCGGAAATAATTCTAAGCAATACCTACCATTTATATTTAAGGCCGGGGCTGGAAATTATCGAAGCAGCCGGAGGCCTCCACCGTTTTATGAGCTGGGAGGGCCCCATTCTTACCGACAGCGGCGGGTATCAGGTATTCAGCCTCGCTTCTTTGCGGGAAATTACCGGTGATGGCGTTTATTTTCGCTCCCATCTGGACGGTTCGCCTCATTTTATTAGCCCTGAAAAAGCGATGGAAATTCAAGCTGTCCTTGGTTCCGATATTGCCATGGCCTTCGACGAATGCCCTCCTTATCCGTGTTCTTACGAAGAAGCCCTGAACGCGGTTGAACGCACGACCGTTTGGGCCGAGAGGTGTCTTCAGGTGCCGCCTCCCCCTGACCAGGCGGTTTTTGGGATTGTGCAGGGAAGTGTTTTCCCGGAACTGCGTGCAAGGAGCGCCTGCGCCCTTACAAGTATGGGTTTTGCGGGTTACGCGATCGGTGGGCTCAGTGTCGGAGAACCAAAAAACATGATGTACGAAGTGCTGGAATATACCGTTTCCCTCCTTCCCGAAGAAAAGCCCCGCTATCTCATGGGTGTGGGGAGTGCGGACTGCTTGTGGGAGGGTGTATTGCGCGGTGTCGATCTTTTCGACTGTGTTTTGCCGACAAGAATTGCGCGCAACGGGACCGCTCTCACCTCCTGGGGGAAGGTGGTTGTCCGGAACGCGGAATATGCGGACGACTTTTCCCCTGTAGAGCCGGGGTGCGATTGTTATACCTGCCGGAATTTCACGCGCGCGTATTTGAGGCACCTTTTTAAAGCAGGGGAAATCCTGGGGCACCGGCTCCTTACCATCCACAATCTTTATTTTACCTTGCATCTCATGAGCAAGATACGGCAGGCTTTGTTAGAGGATTGTTTTGAGGAGCGGCGCGCGGGCTTTTTAAACCAGGTTAATTCTACAAAATAAACAGAAATGAGACAAATGCCGCGGCAGGAAGGTTTTTATCCTTGTCCAATATATGGTAGGAAGGGACTACCAAGGAGATGATTTCAGGATGCAAAACAGGTTGAAACCTAGCTGGAAGAGCTTCTTAGATACCTGTCGGTTTTGGTATTTGGAGCAGATTCGGAAAAATCAGTTAAGGTCTGATTATTTAAAGATCGGGCATCTTCTAAGTGACGTCCAAGACTACTGGAAAGACGGGGAAAACAGGCTTCTTTTAAGTGTAGAAAGAGAAACGAAGG
This sequence comes from Bacillota bacterium, assembly GCA_030627585.1. Lineage (GTDB taxonomy): Bacteria > Bacillota > DSM-12270 > Thermacetogeniales > Thermacetogeniaceae > Ch130. Next base: position 591 of record DAOURU010000282.1, on the reverse strand, counting down.
AGGAGTGCCGGTGATTGTTACCAGAAATGGTTTCTATATTGAACGCGGGGATATTTTTTTGCTTGAACTGGGAACCGACGGAAGCGGAAAAAAAATTAAACAGCCCGTTTTAGTGGTTCAAAATGATATCGGCAACCGTTTCTGTAATTCAGTAATTGTGGTTCCTCTCCTTCCTGACCTTCAATTAAAACGCCTTTTGCTGGGGGTATTAATAAAGGCAGGAGGGGGTACCGGTTTGGCGAAGGATCATATCGCTTTGTTTACGCAAATTCGAACTGTAGACAAGGCGTGTTTCCAGAGAGATAATTTTTTAGGACAGCCTGATGCTCAGGTGATGGCGCGTGTTGATGAAGCGATCAAATTGAGCTTGGGTCTCAGCACCGTTCAGCGTTTGCAAACCAAGCAACAGCTTGTTCAAAAGTGGCGGATACTTACAAGGAATAAGGTATGCTGAAGAAAAGGGATTCTACCAATCAAAAGCGAATATAACTAATCTAGTTGATTTTAAATCATAAGGAGAAGATGAAGTGCAAGGGAACCTGGTTACATTGGATGATGTAAAAAAAGATATTTATGTAGATACCTTAATTC
>DAOURU010000246.1 GCA_030627585.1 Bacillota bacterium | reverse complement strand
CTTCTTAAAGAGTCTATATATTTAGAGAAGTCAGCAGGTTTATGTTTAATCCGTACCGGTCTGGGGAAAATGGGGACAGGCACCTTTTTGGGGAAAAATGGGGACAGGCACCTTTTTGGATGAAGGGTATGGCGGCATTCTGTCAAGCGGCTAGTACGGTTACTGGTCAGATAAGCTGCTCCTTTTAGGTGTAGACGGGGTGATCTGGCAGGTGCTGCCAGCGGAGGACGGCTGGCTTGTCAATTTGGTGCCGGGTTTGGGGGCAGCCCGCGCTTCTGTGGGCTCCTGCGGGTGTCTGACGGCATCTCCGGCAGGCGGTTTTCTTCTTGCGGGACAGAAAGACTAAGTGTATACTACCAGCAAGGAAATTCTTACCCAGGAGATGGAACCAATGGAACACAGCATCGTCCGCTTGAGCAGTAGGGCGAAAAAGCACAGCGCGGTGTCGTGCCGAATCGTTGGAACGGCACACAAAGGCTGAGGAGGTCGGGGAAGCGATTGAACTGGAAGCGGCAGTCAAGGTGGGAATACATGACCGAGAGGCGTGCCGACTACGAAAAGAAGCTCGAAGAATCCCTCAGGTACATCGTTAATGTCCTTTCAGCCAAACCTGAGGTGAAGCTGGTAAGGCTCTTTGGTTCCTATGCCAAAGGGCAGAGGGACCTTTTGACCGACCTCGACATCCTCGTCGTTATGGAGACGGAGCTTGGATTCCCGGAACGTCTAAAGATGCTCTACGAGCTTTTGGCTGTCCCCGTGGACCTGGATCTCCTCTGTTACACGCCCGAGGAAGTCGAAGACTTAAAAGAGAGTCCGTTTCTTAAGCGCATCCTCGAGGAGGGAGTAGTCTTACATGCGAAGAAGCCCGATTGAAGAGGGGAAACGCTGGCTTGAGCAGGCAAAAGAGGACCTCAAATGGGCGAGGGAGCTCACGAGGTTGGGAGGTTACCATCTTGCTTGTTTTCTTACCCAGCAGGTTGGTGTAAAGGCCCTGAAGGCTTTCATCTATGCCCAGGGCGAGGAGATTGTCCTTGGCTATTCCGTAACACGGCTCTGTCAAACGGCGGCGGGTTGGGAGCCTGGTTTTGCCGAGCATGTGAAAAGGTGGGCGATCCTCGATGGCTATTACGTCCCCACCCGCTATCCCAATAGCCTTCCTGATAGCATCCCGGCACGGGTTTACACCAAAGACGCAGCTGAGGAAGCGGTTCGCCTGGCTGAGGAGATCGTTTCTTTTGTACAAGAATGGTTTTCAAGGTAAAGTGTCCGCTGAAAGTGGGAACGTATAAAAATTTTTCTTTTTTAGGAGCAATTCTTCTAAGAGCTTTACACAGCTTTTCGCCCGAAGAGATCACCGGTAGTATTATTGTAGTAGAGCAGGATAAAGTTAGGATTCGAACTAAAAGTAATTCGTAGGGTCTATGTAAACCCCTTTTTCTGTTTCTACCTCGCCAAAGCCCGCTAGTTTTGGTGATCGCCGGATTCGTTTTCGGGGTCAGCGCGGCCGCCGATGCCTATCTGGTAGCCTCCACTGTGCAAACGCGGTCTTTGCTGTGCTGGGCGGGGCGCAGACTTTATTTCAAGTGAGGAATCAGGTCTTTCTAAAGATTCAAAGATAAAGTCTAATCAAATTAGAACTGTAGATAAAAGAAGATTGGTTAAATTTATAAGCAGGATTCCGGAAGAAAAACTCAAGCAAGTGGAACAAGCAATTCTTATTCATCTTGGCATTGAATGTTAGAACATCTTCAGGGTGTTGCTGGACCCAGTGGAGAAAGGGCAAAGTTAAGGGACAGGAGAAGGTTTTTGATGCGGAAACCTGGTCAAACGAGGCAGACTGTAGCCCGGGCTGCGGCAGTGGTAATGGTGGTCACGGTACTGAGTAAGCTCTTGGGGTTTGGGCGGGAGGCTTCTCTCGCTGCTGTTTTCGGCGCCACCAGGGTGACTGATGCCTACCTGGTGGCGATGGTCATTCCAGGGCTTCTTTTCGGTGCTGTGATGACGGCCATCACCACCGTGGGGATCCCGGTTTTCAGCGAGTACCTGCACCAGGAGGAGAAGCGCAAAGGTTTTTTGTCCCTCGTCTGGAGCTGCTTCCACATTATTGTTTTTTTTCTTTTGCTTGTCTGCGTGGTCGCTTTAGCGCTCGCCCCCTGGCTGGTGAAACTGCTGGCGCCCGGATTTGGCCCTGAGCAGGCGGCCCTTACGGTTACTCTTGTAAGGATCCTTCTCCCTGCCATCATGTTTATGGGCCTTGCCGGCTGGGCGCAGGGTGTCCTCAATACCCACCATCACTTCACTGTTCCCGCAGCAGTCGGTATTCCTTATAACATCATCCTGATCAGCGGCATTTTTCTCTCCGGTGTCTTCTGGGGCATTGCTGGTGTCGCCTGGGCGACGGTGGTGGCCATTGCCAGCCAGTTTTTTGTTCAGTTGCCCGTCCTTCACCGGCTGGGAGTCAAATACCGGTGGGCGTTTGATCTGCGGCATCCTGGTTTGAGGAAAATGGGGGCCCTGCTGGTGCCGG
>DAOURU010000108.1 GCA_030627585.1 Bacillota bacterium | reverse complement strand
GGCTCGGAAACCTCCTGTATTTCTAAGAGGCTGGCACGGGGGTGAAGTTCATGTCGAGCAAGAACCGCCTATCGCTTTTTGCGCTGGTACGCGGCACGCGGGGACAGGCTCTTGTAGAACTGGCCTTAATCCTTCCCGTGCTCTTGCTGCTGGTCTTCGGGATCATTGAATTCGGCAGGGTCTTTCACGGCTATCTGGTGGTGACCCAGGCCGCCCGCGAGGGGGCGCGGGTGGGTGTAGTCGGGGGAACAGATGAGGAGATCGGCGCCACCGTTGAGGGGGTTGCGGCGAGCCTCGATGCAAGCCGCCTTGAAATCAACATTGATCCCCCGGAAGGAATGCGGGTGCGGGGGGATGCCCTCTGCGTGGAAGTGAATTACAGCGTGCCCCTGGTGGTGCCGCTCATCGCCGAGCTTGTCCCCAACCCCTTTCCTTTGAGGGCTGCGGCCACGATGCGGGTGGAATAGGTGCGTCTATCCCGCTTGATGGGGAGGTTATGGAAAGTGCTGAAAAAAAGGGCCGGACAGGTAATAGTTAACATAATTCTCCAGATCCGGGATGAAAAGGGCACCGCCCTCGTCCTGGTTGCGCTGGCTCTTGTCGGTTTGCTGGGCTGCGTCGCCCTCGTAACCGATGTCGGTCTCCTTTACAGCCACCGGGCGCGCCTTGTAAATGCGGCAGATGCTGCAGCCCTGGCGGGTGTTCAGGAACTGCCCGATTGTCCTGATGCCGCCCGCGCCGTAGCGCGGGATTATGCCGAAGCCAACGGTGTTCCCCCGGACCAGTTGGAGATCGAGGTCGCGGCAGATAACAGCTCCCTCACTGTGAAGCCCCGCCGGAGTGTACAGCTTTTTTTTGCCCGCGTCCTCGGGATTTCCAGTCAAGAGGTAAAAGCCGCGGCCACGGCTGCGGTTGCGCCTTTATCCGGTGCTTTCGGGGTTGTTCCTTTCGGTATTGAGGAGCAGGAACTAATTTTGGGCCAGGAGTACGTCCTGAAAGAGGGAGCGGGTAATGGGGGAGCAGAAGAAGGGGAAGACGGGCGGATGCACGGCTGGTACGGCGCTCTGGACCCCGACAGCCGCTCCAGCGGAGGGGCCAGCGACTACAGGGAAAGAGTGAAATACGGCTACCAGGGGATGCTCCGGGTGGGCGATCTTGTGCTGACCGAAGCCGGGAATATGTCGGGCCCCACGGCGGACGGGGTGGAATACCGCATCTCCCAGTGTACAGAGGGGTGTACTTTTGAGAACTTCAGGCGGGATTGCCCCCGGCTGGTGGTTGTTCCTGTAGTCAGGGTGGTTGAGGAAGAGGAGGGGCACCCCAAAAGGGTCGAGGTCCGGGGTTTTGCCGCCTTTTTCCTGGAAGGCGTGGAAGGACAGGGGAACGAAAACAGCGTGATCGGGCGTTTTCTCCGGACGGTTTACCCGGGGGAGATGCAGGCCGGTGCTGATTACGGCCTCTATGCCGTCAAGTTAACTCATTAATCCTTTAAAAAGTAAGGCGCGAGAAAGTTCACCGACAGTTCACCGACAGGAGTGAGGCGATTGTCCCGTCCCAAAATAATGATTGTGATTGCGCTTGTTTTGGCTGCCCTGGCTACAGTAGCCGGTTACTTTTACCTGCACCAGGCGGAGGAAGCCCTCACGCAGGTGGCAAAAGGGGTCGTTGTTGTGGCGCGGACCCAGGTTCCAGCCAAAACGCAGGTGGCGCGGGCAATGCTGAAGCAGGTGGAGATGCCTGCCGCGTACATTCATCCGCGGGCCGCGCGCAAATTGGAAGATGTGGTCGGAGCGATCACGCGGGAGGTGCTGGTTGCAGGGGAGCAGGTGCTCCTTGACCGTGTCGTGAAGAAGGGGGAGACAAAGGCGGGATTGTCATATCTCGTCCCCCAAGGGAAACGAGCCGTTACGGTGGCCGTGGATGAAGTGATGGCGGTTGGCTGGCATGTCAAGCCCGGCGATCGGGTGGATATCATCGGGACGGTAGAGGTGCCCATGCCCGGTAAAAACGAGCCGGGCAAGCTGGGAAAGAGGATCATCACCGTTGTCGCCCTCCAGGATGTGGAGGTCCTGGCTGTGGGTAAAAACCTTGAGTTCGTGCGGCAGCAGGGAAAAGAAAAAAAGGTGGAGGTCAAGACGGTGACGGTTGCCGTAACACTGGAAGAAGCAAAACCGCTGGTGCTGGCGGATGAAGAAGGGACAATCAGAATGGCCCTGCGCTCTCCTTTAGAAAAAGGAAAAGTTCTTTCTGCGCCCTTTGAACTTGAAGACTTCCTTTATCTGCCGACAATTCCTGAAGCCTACCACCGCCTCCACCGGAAAGATCGAGGCTTGGAGGCGGAACTAGAGCGCTGGCGCCAGATAGCTGCTTATTATGAATCTCTCTTGAATTTTACAGGGACCGGCGCTCCAGGTGCTCCCGGCGAGGGGGAACTAAAAGAGGCCCCTGTTTCCAAATAAACCGGAGTCGGGAAGGTTTTAGCGCGAATTCCAGACTGCTGGAAGAGGGTGAAGATTTTGGAAGCTATCCGGGTTTTGATTGTGGACGATGTTTGTGAGACTTGCGAAAACATCAAATGCCTGCTTCATTTTGAGTCCCGGATCGAGGTTGTGGGAGAGGCCCGGGACGGGGAGGAGGCGGTTAAGAAGGCGGAGAAGCTCCGGCCCGACGTGATCTTGATGGACATTAACATGCCGGTTTTGGATGGAATTGCGGCTGCTGAGGCCATTTCTCTCCGGGTGCCCGCAAGCTCCATTATCATGATGTCCGTTCAGGGAGAACAGGAGTATTTGCGCCGCGCAATGGCGGCCGGAGCGCGGGAGTATATCGTTAAGCCTTTTACCAGCGATGAGCTGACCGCAACCATTTACCGGGTTTACGAGCTGGAGAAGAAACGGAAAATTCATACTCAAGGCTCTTATATTCCGCGTTCCCGGCCTGAGGGGCAGGTCATTACTGTCTTCAGCACCAAGGGCGGGGTTGGCAAAACAACGCTGGCCGTCAACATGGGAGTTAGTTTGGTTCAGGATTTTGGCTTTTCTGTAGCCCTGCTAGACCTCGACCTGCAGTTTGGAGATGTGGCGGTGATGCTGAACCTCATGCCGCGCCAGACCTTTTCCGACCTTGCGGCGGAGTTTCAGCAGCTTGATGGAGAGCTTCTGGAGTCTTATCTCATGAGGCACAGTTCGGGATTGCGGGTCCTGGCTGCTCCCTCCCGCCCCGAGTATGCGGAACTGGTGACGGCTCCTCTCGTCGAAAAGGTGATCAATCTTTTGAAAACACGGTATGATTACATCCTGATCGATACGCCCGGCATCTTTACAGACCCGAGTTTGGTGGCGCTGGACCACGCCCACCAGATTTTGCTGGTCCTTTCCCTGGATCTCCCGACATTAAAGAATGTCAAGCTCGGCCTCGAAGTGCTTGACTCTCTTCACCACAAAGATAAGGTGAAGGTTGTTTTAAACCGGGCGACCCCGGAGATGGGGATGGGGCCCGGTGATGTAGAAAAAACCCTTGCCCTCCCTTTAACCAGCCAGGTTCCAAGTGACGGCCGGCTTGTAGTGGGGGGCGTAAATAAGGGGATCCCCTTCTTGTTGAGCCACCCCCAGAGCCGGGTCGCCGAAAGCTTACGCCGGCTGACTCAACTTTTGGTGCAGCAGCAGGGAACCCGAAACGGGCAGAAAAAGGGGCGGGGTTTTCTCGGCCGCCTGCGTTCTCAACTTGTTTAACAGGATTAGGCAGGGAAGGTGATATTTTTGTCTCTTCTGAAAAGGCTGCAGGAACAAAAGCCTCACCCGCAGGGAGCCGCGGCTGCTTCCAACGGAAAGGCCGGACCGCGGCGCGACCCGATGTGGGACTTGAAGTATTCACTGCACCAGAGGATTGTGGAAGAGCTTGAGGAGGAATTGCGGACGGCCGAGGCAGGGGAGAAGGAAAACCGGGAACGCGCTGCCGCCTTAATCGAAGAAATCATCCAGACTTATCTAGCAGAAAAGGGGCTCCCTTTAAGCCGCGGCGATCAGCAGCGTTTGCTGCGGGAACTCCTGGACGAGGTGTTCGACTTGGGGCCCATCACCCCGCTTTTGCAAGATTCCTCTGTCTCCGAGGTCATGGTTAACGGGCCCTACCAGGTCTACGTTGAAAGGGGCGGAAAAATTGAGAAAACGGAGGTTCAGTTCCGCGATCATGTCCATGTCCTGCATGTGATCGAAAAAATCGTCACTCCCCTCGGGCGGCGGATTGACGAGGTCTCTCCCATGGTGGATGCACGCCTTGCCGACGGTTCCCGGGTGAACGCCGTCATTCCCCCCCTTGCCCTCAACGGCCCCACTCTGACAATCAGGAAGTTCAGCAAAGACCCTTTGCAGGCTGCAGACCTGGTCCGCTTCGGAACCTTGACCGTTGAGATGGCGAAATTTCTCGAAATGTGCGTGAAGGCCCGTTTAAACATGATTGTTTCCGGGGGCACCGGCTCCGGGAAAACGACTACCCTTAATGTCCTCTCATCTTTTATTCCGGAGGAGGAACGGATAATTACAATTGAAGACGCGGCGGAGCTCCAGCTTCGCCAGGAACACTGGGTGCGCCTGGAGACCCGCCCTTCCAATATAGAGGGAAAGGGCGCCGTTACGGTGCGGGATTTGGTCCGGAACGCTTTGCGGATGCGCCCGGACCGGATTGTTGTGGGGGAGGTCCGAGGCGGGGAAGCCCTGGATATGCTTCAAGCAATGAATACGGGACATGACGGTTCTTTAACTACCGGCCACGCCAACTCTCCCCGCGACCTGCTGGCGCGGCTCGAAACGATGGTCTTGATGGCAGGGATGGATCTTCCGGTGCGGGCAATCCGGGAGCAAATCGCCGCCGCCCTTAATCTGATCGTTCACCAGAGCCGGCTCCGGGACGGGAGCCGGAAGATCACCCATCTTACCGAGGTGCAGGGAATGGAGGGGGATACCATCGTGCTGCAGGACCTCTTTGTGTTTGAACAAACGGGGATCGAGGCGCGGGGGCGGGTGGCAGGGCATTTTCAGAGTACGGGGATCAGGCCGAAGTTTTTAAATAAGCTTCAGGCGGCGGGAATGGCACTGCCTGATGAAATCTTCACATCCGGGGCGTG
>DAOURU010000305.1 GCA_030627585.1 Bacillota bacterium | reverse complement strand
GGTCTGATGCAATTTTTCAAGCCCAACGGAGCGAGATGAAAATAAGGTTATTTGCAACGGGCTCCTAGGAATATCTCACTTATATTTATCGTAGATTTGGTTTTCTTGCCGGACCAGTTGTTGCAGGTTATTCTGGAGGAACAACTTGATCAGCATAACTTTCTAGAATTAAATCTTTCATTTTTTTCAAAAAGCAGGTCAGGTCTCTTTTTAAACTCTTGTTAATTTCTGGCAGGTTCTCCAGGAGCGTTTCCACCTTATCAGGCAACAGGTTAAAACCGTACAGATGCCGTACCAGGTGCCTGAACCGCCGGTATTCATCAAGTTGCCTGAATGTATCTTTACTTAAAACAGGAGGCCTGATCCCGGAAATATTCAATTTCATCTGCACCAGCAGTTCTTTATGCCAATCCTGACCTTCAGGCACCTTGCCGTCAATTACCTTCGCCACTTCTTTAAAAATATTTTCTGCTACTGTGTAATAATCAAGCAGCACCGAGGCGACTGCCCGCAGCAGATAATCATCACGCAGAAGCGCTTTGCCCGCTTCTTTTAAAGGGAACAGCCCTCTTTGTTTCAGAGAATCAACAAGGAGCCTGACGTTTTCCATTTCCTCTTGGATGCGGGCCTCGACCAGTAAAAGATCTTTAAGCCACATTCAGAGTTCCACTCCTTCCTGCAGCACCCGGTTCCTGAGGGGGGACAGGGCATCTTCAAAACAGACGATGCTGACGGGGAAAGGAGAGGCCAATTCTTCTGCCTCCACCTGCATCCGCCAGAAATGATTGGAGCCCCGAAAGCCTACAATGAGCAGGTCGATGTCAGAGCCCTTCCCGAATTTTCCCCAGGCCAGGGAGCCGTAGAGGTAAACCTTTTCCACCCCGTACTGGCTTTTTAATAAAACGGCAACCTTCCTGGCCTTATCCAGGGCCCTTTTCCGCAATTGCTGCTTCGCGAGCTCTTCTTCCTTTTTTAAAAGATCTCGGACCTGCCTGAAATCCTGCCAGTCAACCCGTTCTTTTCTGCCGGCAATCCTTTTAACTTCCAAAGAAAAAACACCTTCTTTAACAGTTCTTTTCTTTCCACCAAACGATTCACAAGGAAACCGGCTTAGTTTGCGAGCTTTTCCCACCGCAATTTTTAATTTATTTTACACCTTGCAGCAGGGAAACACAATGAAAAACAGGCAATTCATTTGCTGGAACTTCCCCTGAAAAATTTCCTTTCCAAAGGTTGACAAAAAAGGGTACCGAGAATTGTGCTGGGGGTGTTTCTGGCCACGTACGCGATCTGTTCCGCGGTAATTCTGATATTCTACAAGGTCCAGCGCAATCCGGGCTGAGGCAAGCCGGCCGTGTCTTTTTTCCTGTTGCAACACGACAGAGAGAAATCTTATGGTTCAACATAATTTCGACATACACTAATGGTGCCCAGTTGGGGAAGTTCTTCATCACGCGTCATCTTCGTCCGGGTGAATCGTTCGAGGTTTTGCCCCGCATTTTTCACCTTACTTACATCAAAAATCCAGGCGGGGCCTTTGGGATTCTGGCCTATCAAACACAAATTTTCGTTGTTTTAAGTATTTTTGCAGTGCTTTTGCTCGCGGTGGCCGTCTTTTACTGCAGGCAGGAGCGCAAGCCAAGCTGGAGTTTGGCGTTCCTCACAGCAGGAGTTTTGGGAAATTTGGTGGACCGGCTGCGGACCGGATATGTTATTGATTTTCTTGATTTTCGGGTTTGGCCTGTTTTTAACCCCGCTGATGTTTTTATTTTCATTGGGGCTGTCTCTCTTTTCTGGAT
>DAOURU010000303.1 GCA_030627585.1 Bacillota bacterium | reverse complement strand
TTATTTCGTTCGTACTTATGAAATTTTATCCCATTTAGGACTGCTTGATACTCCGGTTATGGCGGAAATCTTTTGCCGCAGAGAAGGGATCTTTGCGGGCGGGGAAGAGGTGCTGGGGCTTTTAAAAGACAGGCAGGTTAGTATTTGGGCGCTTCCGGAAGGAAGTCCGATGAGCCAAAAAGAGGTTGTGATGCGGATTCGGGGGCCCTACCGGGAATTCGGGTTATATGAAACACCGGTCCTCGGTTTTCTTGCAAGTTCTTCAGGCTGGGCGACTGCGGCGCGGGAGGCAAAAGACGCAGCCGGAGGGAAGCCGGTCTTGTGTTTTGGGGCGCGCCACGTCCATCCTGCCGTTGCTCCTGTAATGGAAAGGGCGGCATTAATCGGAGGGTGCGATGGCGCAAGCTGCATCCTGGCCGCGAAACTTACCGGTCAGGAGCCGCAGGGAACAATGCCCCATGCCCTGATTTTGATTGTGGGGGATACCGTAGAAGCGGCGCTGGCTTATCACAGGTTTATGCCGCCGGATGCGCCGCGCACCGTTCTCGTTGATACTTTTAAGGATGAGACGGAAGAGGCGCTGCGGGTTGCTGAGGCCCTCGGCAAAAGCCTGGGCGGAGTTCGCCTGGATACTCCCGGAGAGCGGGGCGGGGTAACTCCAGAACTTGTGAAGGAGCTGCGGGTGCGTCTTGATCAAGCGGGCTTCAACCATGTGCGCATTTTTGTTTCCGGAGGGCTTACTCCCGAGCGGATTCGAGTCTTGAGCGAGGCGGGGGCCGATGCGTTCGGGGTTGGAAGTTATATTTCCGGCGCCTCGCCAATTGACATGACCCTTGACTTGAAAGAGGTCAACGGGAGGCCCTGGACAAAGCGGGGAAGAATTCCCGGAGAAACTCTTAATCCCCGTCTCGAGAAAATAAAGTAAATCAAATAAAGACAATAAAGAACTAATAAGCTTGAAAGAAAGGACATACGGAATCAAACCCCTTCATATAATATACCAGGTATTGGTATTAATGGAGGGGCTTTTTTCATGGGGAAGGGAATTCGATTTTGGATAAGCTTGGTGGTCGTTTTTTGCTTCGTTGGAACACTGGTTTATGTTGCCCTCAGGATGGGGGGAAGAGAAGGGACGGTTGTGCAAATTGGCCAGTTCCCGAATTGTCTCGATCCTGCCCGGATATCCAGCTATGAGGAGAGGTTGATCAACGCCGCTCTTTATGAAAGTCTAGTAGTTTATAACCCGGAACAGCGGACATACGAAGGGGTTTTAGCGGAAAAGTGGGAGGTTGCTCAGGAAGGGCGTATCTATACCTTTTTTTTGCGGAAAGGTTTGAGGTTCCATAACGGAGCCTCGGTTACGGCGCGTGATGTCAAGTTTAGTTGGGAAAGGATCCTAAATCCCGCTTATTTCAGCAACGGTGGTTATCTGCTTCAAAACGTGGTGGGCGCCGAGGAGAAATTAAAAGGAGACGCCCGCGAGGTACGGGGATTGGAAGTGGTTGATCCTTTTACCTTCCGTGTGTTCCTTAAAGAACCGGATTGGACTTTTCCTGCTGTCGTGAGCAGTCCGGCGCTCGCAGTGGTTAATCAGAAGGTTGTGCGGAAATACGGCGCCGCCTACGGCAACTCCGGTTCTCCTGTTGTGGGTACGGGCCCTTTTCGTTTGGCAAGTTGGGATCCGGAGAAAGTTGTCCTGCGGCAAAACTGGCGGTATTTCAGGGAAAAATCCCAATTAAAAACCCTGGAATTTCTCGTGGTGGAAAAGCCGCAGGAAGCGAAACGTTTCTTTGAGGCCGGGAAGATAGATATTTTAGCAGGCGTTCCAGCTCAGTTTGCTCTTACTTTAAACGATAAAAAGGTTGAACCTG
>DAOURU010000151.1 GCA_030627585.1 Bacillota bacterium | reverse complement strand
CACCTTCCTGATAAAATTATCTAAAATAAGCATTTAAGAAGTAACTTTACTAAACTAATACAATGCTTACTTCCGCACCTTTCCAGTAGCCCTTTAATTTCAGTCTTAACGGATTTCCTTGCGATTCAATTAACATCTCACTGTAATCCATGACTATTCTTTGGTGATCCATACGAACAGGTACCATTTCCTTTAAATATCTTTGCCCGGAAGTTATATGGATTCCATCTTCCATGAGAGAATTAACCGGTACCATAGAAACGATATCTACAAAATGGTCACTTTCTTCCTGCCAGGTGAATTCTTTCACTCCAATATAATTGAAACCGGCCAGCAATTCACTGAGGCCGAGGCTCACAGTGTAAAAGCTTTTGTGCTCTTTAACCATCCGGATTAGCTTCTGAAAGAGTTGCTCGTCTTCCATGGTGACATACAGGCGGTAAGCGACTTCTTTAAGAAACTCAAACCGTATTTGGGTTCTGGCTCCTTCCCGCCTTTGCTTGGGAACCCAGATATTGCCCTTGGTATTGACCAGATTAATGCCCATCCTTATTTTTTTTACTTTTGAGAGACTTTGAACAGCCAGCATTGTTCCGGCTTTGTTTAACCTGGTGAGATATTGGTTTTCTTCTTTCTCCAGGCCTAAGATAGCCCCCAAAATGCCCAGCACGGTAACAGGGGGGATAATCGTAAAGGTTACTGGCGAAGTGGTTGAATAATATTTGCGGAAATGGGCCAAATCTCCAAACAGGTCAAAAACCAATAATTTTTTTTTCATTATGATCACCTTAAAATTGCAATAGACTTACTTTTATACCCAAACCGGTTAAGCTTTCCTTTAAGTCTTGATCCATGCACAACCGATTGTCAATCGCCAATTCAACAAAATCAATTTTTTCTTTGTGGGTCGCCAGGATATCTAACAATTTACTTATATTTAGAACCCCATCGCCAATATCCCTGATTTCCTCATCATTTTTATCGCTCTTAAAGGAGATGAGCTTATCCAGTTCACCCAGGTGAAAGAACTGCTCCTGGTAGACTATACGCAGTAATAGCCTGGGTTGCTGGCCCGCTTTGGAGCGAGAAATCAAATTTTTGGTGCCGTTCCAAAGACCATCCATTAGTTTGGCCAGATCTTCTTCGGTTAGTTCGGTGTGAGCAGCGGCATTTTCATTGGCAACCCCGTAGAAGGCAATGAGTGAGTAAGGTAAGAGGTATTCTTCGCGAAACGTTTTACTGGTCCGGTCAGAGCCGGAAGCAAAGGCGCCGGTGCCTTTTATATATTGCAGTTTTACCCGGTGCATTGATTGACCAATCTTGAATTGAACCGGGCCTGTCAAGGTGATTGAGCTTTTTTCTTTACCGCTTTTTTCGATGGGGATTGTGGCACCGAAAAGACGCACGTCAATACATTCAGCCAGGATGTTGTTTTGAATTACCTCTTTCATCTGGCTTAACTTTAAGTCGGATTTCTTCAAGGCTTTGCCATCTTCGAAAAGGAAATCTTCCGCCCGGAGCTTGGCGTCCTGTAGATTTCCCGTTTCATCGGCAGCGATTTCCCGGACAAAAATCTCTTCATTTCTTAAATTATAGAGGAAATCCCGCACTGTCCTTTTTAGCCGCACATCGGTAACGAAGTTTCTCCCTGTCTCTTCGTCTATCCGGGGCTTGTTGGCATCCAGCGGATCCCCGTTGGGATTTGAAAAGGTAACGTCATAGAGAAAAAGTATTTCCGAACGGTTATTGATTATCATTAGCCGGTTCCTCCTCTTTGTTGCCGTATAAAAGCACGTTAACCTCGTTATATAAATTCATGCCGCAAACAAAGTAAAAGTTTAACTCATCTACACTCATGCGCCATTTTACCGGTGATTCCATAAACAAACGGGAAATCGCTTCGGCCACTTGAGCTTTCCCTTTGTCAAAGCGGTTATATTCCCGGAATTTGTTCTCCACTTTGGCCAGTAGCCCCTTGATTTTACGTTCGTCCATTTTTAAACCCATCAGCTGCACCAAAAAAGGCTGAGACTTTCTTTCTGTGTACTGGGCATTTAGGAGCATTTTGGTTAGGACGCCTAGCAGGAATACTCCGCGTTTTTCAGAAGTGTCTAGCTGGCTGCAGTATTTCGCAAAAATGGGGTCGAAAATTGTTGATGTCATATGGACCTCCTTTCTTCCAAGCATTTTCAGGTAGGTAAAAAACTGAACCGATTCCATGGCATCCAAAGCTTTGGCCGGACGGGTATCGCCGTGGTTAAAATCCCGGCGTATTTCCCGCATAAAATGAACACATAAAAATTGCATGGATACAGACAAGCCTTTAAATACCCTGTCAATCATTTCTAAGAAATACTTATCTAAATCGTTTTCCTTTTTACCTTCATCCGATTTTGCAAAAAAAGTACGAATTCGTCCCAGGTGGAAGGGGAAGCTTGGGAAAGCTTTGTCGACTTTTGCCTTTGCTTCAAATAAGGTTCTCAGCCGGGAAGGCAATACATCTTCGATTAAGAGCAGAATTCTTTCGGCACTCTGCTCTTTTTTTAAGAACAAGAACTGCATGGTCATACTGTCTTGCTCTTCGGCCAGGATATCCAGAATGTCATCTTCAAAGGTGGTAAGCTTGGCGCCGGCAGGAGTATTAAGTTTAATGTCCCTATCCATCTGGCCGGTAAGAATACTGATAATAACCGGCGAAGGAGCACCGAGCAAGAGCTTGGGAATAAGACAGTAACTCAGCCCGTAAAAGGAAAATCTAAAATATTTTTCTGATATTCGTTTTCCCTCATCTAATGCCAGGGAGCACTCGGAACATACGGGATAGTTGCGCCAACTGTTTTCTGCTATGAAATGACCGGTAATAGAACCCGGCTTGTCAATCGTGTAAAATTTGTAGGCCGGGGCACCTCCTGAAACTTTCGCCTTTCTCTCCCCGCATACTGAACAAACTTTGTCACCGGCTGAAATGCTGTCTTCTTTTGCCGCAACTAATTGAAGAAAGGCATCCCGAAACGCCGGTATTTCTAGTAAGTATTTTCCGCCCACTTTGAGGGTCAGCCCTGCTGCCTCTTTAATGTCATTCATCTTGGATTGAAGCTCACTCAGGATCTGTTCTTGTTGCTTTTCCAAAGCTTCCTTGATCGCTATGAACATTGCCAGATCTGCCTTGTCCACAGCCGGTTTTTTTCTTTCAATTGTGCGAAACCAGCCGAGCATTTTTATATCGAAAGTCTTTTCTGTCTCTGTGATTAAGGCAGTAGGAGAGAAATTTGCTCCACGTGAGGAACCTTTACGATAGAGGTATTTACTTGCCCCGGCAGTATTCATCCCTTCAATGTCAATATTTATGAACGTATAGGATTCATCATTTTCCAGTTCAATTATAAACATGAGGGGATAATTTATTTGATTTATGGTTTCAGTCAAAATAGATAAAACATCTTTACCAGAAGCTGTTAAAGCTAGAACCCCAAGCTCCCTGATAGCAGAAATCATTGGTCCACCTCCTTTCAATAATAATTTTAATTAACTCATGTAGGCCTTTTGACTTGGCCGATATAAAGCAGTTTTTTCAAAAAATATGTTAAATCTTAATAGAATTGGTAGTAACAGGTGTACTTGCCGCCCTCGGGCTTCAAGAGAGTGCTGTAGGCAACCACCGGGGAAAGGGTGCGCACGGTCAAAATCTTGCCTTCCGCCACTTGCTCGTCAAAACGGACTTCTTCAATTAACAACATTGAATGCCCGATCTGCATTTGACCCCTGGTGAGCAAATTATTGATCAGAGCCAGAAAAAATCCCATATCCGGAGAAGTTATCACGAAAGATATTTTTTAGGGAAAACTAATTGTTCCTGCCGCTTTATCCAGGGTAAACCAGCCCATTAGCCTCGAAAAAGAAAACATTTTAAAGCTGCGTTTGCCGGCGGTAAAACCCTCGTTATGAATGCGTGCGGCCATTTCTTCCGGCAGCGCGGCATAAATGGCGGCCTGGATTAGATAATTATAATGAATGGGTATGGCCGGCGATGACGATCCCATTCTCATTTTTAGGTATGCATGCAAGACTTTGCCTCCCATATCGTCCTGTTACTAAAAAGTATAGCCTGCTTTAATGGCGCTGCCGAGAACGGCAGATAACTTTTTTAGTGGTAGCGGTTACTATTTGACCAACGCACAGCAGCCGTAGCCCTGGGAATTTTTTGCCCCCAGGCCGGCGTCCAAAGCCACCTGCAGCAGTTCCGAGTCCCCGCTCAAATGGTACTCGCCCAGCCAGCCCTTGATGAT
>DAOURU010000300.1 GCA_030627585.1 Bacillota bacterium | reverse complement strand
TGACGACCTTCACCGGCAGCCCGTATTTCCGGGCAAACTCCAGGTCGCGCTGGTCATGGGCGGGCACCCCCATCACGGCACCTGCCCCATATTCCATCAGCACGTAGTTGGCGACCCAGATGGGAACCCGCTCCCCGCTTAAAGGATTGCAGGCGTAAGCCCCGGTGAAGACCCCCTCTTTTTCTGCTTCTGCGGAGGTCCTGTCTAATTCGTCCTGGAGCCGGACTTTTTCCACAAGATCACGCACCCGGCCTGCAGCAGGCTCCTGTTTCAGAAGCTCCTCCACGAAAGGATGCTCCGGGGCGAGAACGAGGTAAGTCACGCCGTAAATCGTATCAGGGCGGGTCGTAAAAACCGGGATTTCGCTCCCGTTTTCTGCCTGAAACCGGATTTCGACCCCCCTGCTTTTCCCGATCCAGTTTTCCTGCATCATCCGGACCTTTTCCGGCCATCCCGGCAGCTTCTCGAGGTCATTCAAAAGGCGCCCGGCATAATCCGTGATCTTGAAAAACCACTGCTCCAGGTCTTTGCTGACGACCCCGGTTTCACAGCGCTCGCACTTCCCGTTCACTACCTGTTCGTTTGCCAGTACCGTTACACAGGCGGGACACCAATTAACCGCAGCCTTTTTGCGGTAGGCGAGCCCTTTGTGGTATAGCTGCAGGAAGAGCCACTGGGTCCAGCGGTAATAATCGGGGTGGCAGGTGGCAACCTCCCGCGCCCAATCGTAGCTCACGCCAAGCGATTTTAACTGGCTGCGCATGTTGTTGATGTTGTCCCAGGTCCACCTGGCAGGATGAATCCCGTGCTTGAGGGCGGCGTTCTCCGCCGGCAGGCCGAAAGCATCCCAGCCCATGGGGTGAAGCACCCGGAAGCCCCGCATCGTATAAAAACGCGCCACGACATCGCCGATGGCGTAATTGCGGACATGCCCCATGTGCAAGTTTCCCGAAGGATACGGGAACATCTCCAAACAATAAAACTTCGGAGCCGAAGGATCCTCCACCACGCGAAAGGCGTCTTCTTGTTCCCACCGCTCCTGCCATTTTTTTTCGGCAAGGCGAAAGTTGTACCTGCTTTCCACAATCAATCCTCCTGTACCTTTAGCGCTTCTGAAAAATTAAATGTCCCCTGTCTAAAATTAAATTCTCCCGCCCCCTGAAGGGACGGGAGAGAGAACTTCCCGCGGTACCACCCAGCTTGGTAAATTAAACTGGTGGAGCTGGCGGGAGTCGAACCCGCGACCTCTTCCATGCCAAGGAAGCGCGCTCCCACTGCGCCACAGCCCCACGTATTTACCCACTTAGTCTGCAGTTAACGCCTGCTACGGTGCCGGCTTCTCACCGGCACTGCTCCCGGGCGAGTTCGGCCCCCGGCAGGCCGCCGGCTCGCACCACGTCCACACCGGTTCTCTGAAGGCTCCGGGTTGACCTACTACTCCCGTTCCTGGCATTTATCATCCAATTTGCCGCTTTAACCAGCTCTTTCTTAACGGTTCAAATTCCAAACCGTTATCATTATACATCTTCCCGCATCACCTGTCAACAGCAGTTTTTCGCCTGAGCTGTCAACTCCGAGTGGGAAATTTTTAAACGTAGGGAATGCCGGGAGGAACTTCTTTTGTTTTACGCCAATCAAGAATGTTGTAGTCGCCCGCCAGGTATCTCTTAAGCCTTCTTACCCGCTCTTTATGCTTCATTGAAGGGCCCTCGTCAGGGCTTCGGTTAGCACCCCGTCCAGACCAGCAAGATCTCCCTCGTTCAAAGAAACATAAGCTTTGTGAAGAAGTCCAGGACTGAAGCTTAAGGCCTCATTTAAAGCCCTGTTCCGGTGGAAACGGTCAAGATAGACTTCTGCTGCCGGGAGGTATTCCTTCGCTGCTTTCACTAATTCCGCTCCGTCCCCGTTCACAACAACTTTACCT
>DAOURU010000226.1 GCA_030627585.1 Bacillota bacterium | reverse complement strand
TAGTTTTCTGATCTCGGAGATGTTCGGAAAGGCCTCGACGCTCCTCAAAAAACTTAAGACATCGAGGTACCACCCGCTGACCTCGAACTCGAGGGGTAGTTCCACGTAATAAGTTTTGTCGGCTGGTTTTCCCAAACGGAAGCTCTTGATGGAAACGCGGTTCTTTGCAGCCTCGAGGCCCAGTTTCGCGAAAGCAAGACCATCACGCACTTCCGCTCCAAAGTAAGGTTTTAAAAGATCTAACTTTTGCTTCGCAGTAGCCAGGGCGGCTTCTTCATGTTTCAAGTCTCCGATTAAAGCCCGCTCCCTCCCCACCTGTTTCTGCAAAAAAACGACCCTTTCCCGGTCCTCCCTGAAAGTCCTCATCTGAGACCCCAAAAGAAAATAAAAAAGCAAAGAGCCTGTAAAAATTAAGAGGCCCGCCACCGCCGCTTTTTCGCGCTTTGTCAGGCTTGCCCACCTGATCAACGGGAAACCCCCTTCTCCCCCACGATTTTGAAAGTAAAACTCCCGTCCCTGACAAGGGTACACTCCTCTAACCTTAAGTCCTCGAAGTAAGGCAGGTGGTACAAGTTATTGAGAAAAACGCCAACCGAGGGAGGGGTGAGGGATGCGCCCTCAATAACCACCGCATCAGCCTTGGGTGGAGCAACAGGCGGTGCCGCACTCCCCGCCGCGCCTCCTCCGGAGCCAGCAGGTGCATCCAAGCCCTTCTCCTCCTTACCCGCGGCGGAGATGGAAACCCTGGTCAGCCAGGTGTCAACCGGGAGGGCGGAGTTCAGGTCGTTCAGGAAACCGGACCAGGTCTGGCGCTGCTGGATAACCTGGCGCCACGCTTCAAGGTTTTTCTCGGCACTCTCCCGCTCCCTTCTGATCATCTTCACCTGCTCTACCCCGGGCTGGAGGGTAGCTAATTCTCTTTCAAGTTTCTTCAGCTCTGCCCGGGTGCCGAAATAAAACCCCAAAAATAAGGCATAGCTCCCCAGCAGCACCACACCAACTCCGGCAAGCAGGACGTGCTGCCACGAAACACCCCCCATCAAAGGTGGGCGTACCAGGTCTGTAGGAAGGAGATTAATCTGGTAGTTCATCTCACCAACCCCCAAAGCGCAAGACCGATGGCCACAGCGAAAGACGGATTGTAAGTCTGGCGCAGCCTGCTGCTGAACCGGAGGGGAGGCTCGCCAATCTCCACAGGTACTCCCAACAATTCGGCAAGGTGACCGGCGATCCCTTCGATGTTAGCCGCGCCCCCGCTTAAAAGCACCCTCTCGATCGCGCTCTGGCGCTCCTGGGCCAAATACCAATCAAGAGAGCGCTGCACCTGACGGGCGTAGTCCTCGAAGGCCATCCTGAAGATGGTGCTGTCGATCTCGCTCAGTTCGCGCCCGCTCCCGCTTCCATCCAAAGTCTTTATTCCTTCGAACCCGGAACCTCCCTGGGGAAGAACCCTCGTGTAGGCCATCTCTCCCTCCCGGACGATGACCAGCTGGGAAAACTTCGCCCCGATGTCAAGGATCGCCCAAGACCCGGCGCCCTTCTGACGTGAAGCGCCTACAAACAGGCGCCACAGAGCCAGGCTCTGCAGATCCACAGCTACCAGATTGAGCCCGGCCCGCAAAAAAAGTTCGTGGTAATCCCTGACCAAACGCTCTGGAGCCGCCGCCAGGAGAACGTGCAGTTCCGGCCCCCGCTCTCCTTTCGCTTCTCCCAAAACCACGCTCCTGACCACCAGTTCCTCGAGGGGCACCGGGATGTAACGCTCAGCCTCCCACCTGAGCGCTGACTCGAGCTCCTTCCGGGGCATGGGGGGCACGCGGATGTCCCGCGAGATTACCTTCTCTCCGGTGACGGCCGCGACCACCTTCCCGGCAGGTGCCCCCGCCTCCGCGACAATCTTCTCCAAAGCAGCTCCAACTTCCCCCGCGCGCAGGCCTTCGCTCCAGGCGGCAGGCGGAGTAGGCGTGAGGGCGAGGGCGGTAACCTCGGGCGCGCCGGAGGCGACACGCGCTGCGGCCACCTTGATGTACTCCGTACCGATGTCAACCCCTGTAAACTCGGCTTTTCTAAAAAATCTTCCCGGCTTCCAGATCACAGGACAGGATATTGCTCCTTCCAGGATTCGACCTTGAGGCTCATTGAGGTTCCTTGGGCAACTTCTGAGGGAAGGTTCCGGACGACCAGGTCGGGGTTACAGATAATCGTAACCGTGCCTCCGCCCTGCCCGGGGAAGTCTAATCCCTGGGCGAGCACCCCCCCGTACAGAGAAGCATTTCCCTGCGCAGAAAACTTCCCTTTGGCAACCACCACCGCGTCCACCTCGTGGTTCTTGATGTCAACGTCCCCGAGGGAGATGAGGACGAGCATATCGCTTGCAGTGTTGTCCGCCTTCAGGTCGCCGGTGACATCGATGCGGCCGGTTGCCACGATTACAGCCTGCCCGCTGTATTTTCCCGAGATCTTGACATCCCCCTCAACAAAATAGACGCCGCTGTAAGAGGCGGTTTCATTCTTGCCACCGAACGTTTTGTCGCCCCGGTAGTACTGGCCGCTTTCGAGGGCCCTGGATTTGTAGTGCTCCACATCCAGGGAAGGGAACGGGGGGAGACCCGGGTAATTCGGATAAGCATTTCCCTTAATGTTGTCGTGCTGCTCGGTGATGCTCCCGGAGGCATAGGCATCGCCACAGATCTCAGTCGACCCCGAGAGGGTGAGGCTGCCGTTCAAGACAAACAAAACCTTTTCGTCTCCTTTGTATCCGGGGTCTGGAACGAGCGAAAAATTGCCGCTGATGGCAAGACCCTGCGCCACCGGCGGGAGAATGCTGATGCCCCTCACGAGGTCGGAGACGCCGGAGACGAGGACGCTCGCAACGATGGTCCTGCGCGCCGTGTGAAAGGTACCGACGGAAGTAATAACAACCTTTGTGCCAGGCC
>DAOURU010000288.1 GCA_030627585.1 Bacillota bacterium | reverse complement strand
TGAAACAGGAAGGAAAACCTTTACTGTTTTGGCGATTCTATGTAAAATATTGCAGATTTAAATAATTGGGAAGGAGTAGAGACATGCCAGAGGTAACTGTTCAATTACCAGAATCAGCCTTCGCGGCTCTGCGTAAGGATCCGGGTGAATTTGCAAGCGAGATGCGCGTTGCGGCAGCCGCAAAATGGTACGAACTTGGTATGGTTTCGCAGGAGAAGGCCGCTGAAATCGCTGGATTATCGCGCGCAAACTTCATAAGCTCTTTAAGCCGGCTTCGTGTATCGCCGCTTCAATATTCTTCCGAGGAACTGAGAGAGGAACTGTATGACGCAGATTAAACGAGTGGTAATCAATGCATCGCCTCTGATTATCCTTTTCCGCAGTCATCTTGATAAACTTTTGCCAGGTTTGTTCGATGAAATCTATATAACGGAAGCTGTCTGGTCTGAAGTTACAAGAGAAGAACACATGGATGCAGCCGCCTCAGGTCTTACAAATGCCGAGTGGGTGAAAAAAGTAAGTGTTCCTGTCATTTCGCCTCGCGTTGCTGCCTGGGATCTTGGCATCGGTGAGTCGGAGGTATTGAGTTTTGCTATGGAACATCCGAAGTTCCGGGCAATGGTGGATGATAAGGCCGCGCGTCGTTGTGCAAAAACTCTGGAAATTCAAACATTGGGCACCGGTGGGATGCTTGTGATAGCAAAGAG
This sequence comes from Bacillota bacterium, assembly GCA_030627585.1. GTDB lineage: Bacteria > Bacillota > DSM-12270 > Thermacetogeniales > Thermacetogeniaceae > Ch130. The sequence goes on along the minus strand of DAOURU010000288.1, from coordinate 1,378 downwards.
GAGAGGACTGATAAAATCCGTTGCCGGTGCGCTCGATAATTTACAGACAGCCGGGTTATGGCTGTCAGACGATTTAGTTAATCTGTTTCTGAAAGAGGCCGGGGAAACAGAGGTCGAGAAGAAAATTGCAAGGCGGGTGGGATTTCGTGGACAAGGGAGACCGGGCAAAGCAAACAAATAAATCCGTCCCCTTTTTCCTTTCCCCCTTTTTCCTTTTTCCACTTTTTCCATTTCCATATTTCTGAATAAGTGTTATGTCCCCAAAATTCCGCAGCCTGCGGCTTCCGCTGTCAGGTGATTGTGGGCGTTGTGCCCGAAAATAATTCTTGACAAACCTTTGTCGCCTATTTTATCATACGTTATCTACGTAAACGTAAATATCTTAAAATAGGAGGAGGTCATGAGGCAGGAAACTTTAGAGCAAATCCTAAAGGTCATTTCGTTGGCTGCACAGCGATATAGTATCGGAGATGGAATCGATCGTTCTTACCAATATGGAGTCAATCGAGTCTCTCAAGAATACAAAATTGCCTACCAGACTATCGGTGACGCTTGCAGAAGAAGGCTTGGTCTCGATCATGTTGGCGAGTTCAAAACGATGCTTAAAGCTTGTCTTGATGGAGATCCAAGTCAACTCCGCGAAGTCCTGATGCGAAAAACGTCACGATTCTATCATGATAAAATAAACAACTTTTTTTCCAAGCCGAGAAATGTTGAAACCACAACCGAAATCAAGGCAAAAAAGCCAGACACCTTTGTCCCCTACACGGTTCAGTTGAAGAAAAGTGATTCAGATATCTTAAAGGCTCTCGCCCAGCTATTGAGCGGTGAACCAGAGGAAATCCTTGCTGATGTCGCGGTAGAAGCCATTAAAGATCGGATGAAAAAAGCTGTAAATCAATTGTAAAAACAATTGCAGGGGAGGTTTAAATAGAACCATGAAATCCAATAGATTTTCACAGGAAGAATACAGCCTTCTACTCGACACTCACAATTCTCGGCTTCTTGGGCTTTCGCAATCTGAATGCGAACAGATACTTATAGGAGCTGGGGCAACTAGAGAGCAAGCGAAAAATGGTGCATATGTGTATTTGCATCACGGAGCGAATATCACCTCTTCACGGAGAGGGTCACGCAGCCTGTATGATCGAATCCTAAATGATTTCAATGCAAAAACGAAAGCACCAAAGGATTGTATACGCCATTTGGAAAAGATAGAGTTCGGATATAGGCAGGCTCAAACGGCTGTTTACAACTATCGCAAAAGGAATGGCCTTATAGGACAATAGCGGTAATGAAGGCATAGGTTAAATAGGGTTAAATAGGGACATCCATGATAAGTTTTGTCAAGGGGAAAACGGAGATTTCCCTTGACCTT
>DAOURU010000272.1 GCA_030627585.1 Bacillota bacterium | reverse complement strand
CGCGACAGCAAGGGAGATCGATCGAAAAAGGGAGAAAGGAGATCATCTTTGCCCTCTTGCGGGAATTCCCGCCGGGTTGAAGGATAACCTGTGCACGCGGGGAGTGCGCACCACCTGCTCCTCGCGCATGCTGGAGAATTTCGTTCCTCCTTATCAGGCAACGGTGGTAGAAAAACTGGCCGGGGCGGGGGCGGTTTTTACGGGGAAGATGAATATGGACGAATTTGCCATGGGTTCCTCGACGGAAAATTCAGCCTTCTTTCCCACGCGGAATCCCTGGCACCTGGATTATGTACCCGGCGGTTCCAGTGGGGGACCGGCAGCAGCTGTCGCTGCGGGAGAAGCTGTTTATGCTCTCGGCTCCGATACAGGAGGCTCTATCAGACAGCCGGCTTCCTTTTGCGGAATTGTGGGTTTAAAACCCACCTACGGGCTCGTTTCCCGTTTCGGGTTGGTTGCTTTTGCCTCTTCTTTTGACCAAATTGGTCCCCTCACAAGGGATGTAAGAGACTGCGCCCTGGTCCTGAACGCGATTGCAGGCTACGATCCCCTTGATTCCACATCGGCATCTGCTGCGATTCCGGATTACACTTCTTACCTTACGGGGAACATCAAGGATATAAAGATTGGGGTGCCCCGCGAGTTTTTCGGGGAAGGTCTTGACCCCCGGGTGGGGGAGGTTGTTCAAGCCGCAATTAAACAGCTGGAAGGGCTGGGGGCGGTTGTGGAAGACTGTTCTTTTCCCCATGCCGACTATGCTTTGCCGTGTTATTATATAATCGCCCCGGCGGAAGCGAGTTCGAATCTGGCGCGCTACGACGGGGTTCGCTACGGGTACCGGGCCACTCCGGGAAAAGGAGAGAATTATGATCTTTTGGAGATGTATATGCGAACCCGGAGCGAGGGTTTCGGATCCGAAGTAAAAAGGCGGATTATGCTCGGTACTTATGCTTTAAGTTCCGGATATTACGATGCTTACTATTTAAAAGCGTTAAAGCTTCGCACTTTAATCAAAGAGGATTTTGCCCGGTTGTTTGAACAGTTTGACGTCATTGTTTCTCCGACTTCTCCCACGCCCCCCTTCCGGTTTGGAGAAAAAGCAGGGAATCCTTTAGTAATGTATCTTTCTGATGTCTATACGATCCCGGTCAACCTGGCAGGAATTCCTGCCCTGTCACTTCCATGCGGTTTTATCGATGGTTTGCCGGTCGGGCTCCAGGTGATGGCGCCTGCTTTTGCCGAAGGAACTCTCTTGAAAGTAGCCCATGCTTATGAACAAAGCGCACATCACCATTTGGCAAGGCCTCCTTTAAAGCGGGAAGCAGAGCAAAGAGACCTCGCGCAAACACAAAAAACACCGGTAGGGAGGGGAGGATCGTGACCGGGTATGAGGCAGTAATCGGCCTTGAAGTCCATGTAGAGCTGCGCACAAAATCGAAGGCTTTCTGTAATTGCCCCAATGTTTTCGGAAATGAGCCGAACACCAACGTTTGCCCTATTTGTTTAGGGCTTCCCGGCGTGCTTCCGGTTTTGAATCAAGCTGTTTTAGAGTACGCTTTGCGAACGGGCCTCGCTTTGAACTGTGAGATTGCTTCCTTCAGCAAATTTGACCGCAAAAATTATTTTTACCCGGACTTGCCTAAGAACTACCAGATTTCTCAGTACGATCTCCCGCTTTGCCGGAATGGCTTCCTGGACTTGGAGATCAACGGCACCCGGAGGCATATCGGAATTACGAGGGTCCACATGGAGGAAGATGCCGGAAAACTGGTTCACGGGGAAGAAGAAAACGCAAATTACTCTCTGGTAGATATAAACCGGGCCGGGGTGCCGTTACTGGAAATAGTTACGGAGCCGGATCTGAGGTCCCCCGAGGAGGCGCGCGCCTTCCTGGAAAAACTGAAGGCCATCTTGCAATACATTGATGTCTCCGACTGCAAAATGGAAGAAGGCTCTCTCCGGTGTGATGCTAATATTTCGGTTCGGCCTGCCGGAACGGATATTTTAAATCTCAAAACGGAAATCAAAAACATGAATTCCTTCCGTGCCGTTCAGCGGGCGTTGAGTGCGGAAATGGCGCGGCATTGCACAATTTGGGAAGCAGGGGACCGGGTTGTCCGGGAAACCCGTGCCTGGGACGAAGTACGGGGAACAACAATCGCGATGCGGACGAAAGAGGAGGCGTCCGATTACCGCTATTTCCCCGAACCCGATCTTGTTCCCATTGTAATTAGCCCCGATTTTGTTGCCCGGG
>DAOURU010000239.1 GCA_030627585.1 Bacillota bacterium | reverse complement strand
GGGGGTTGGGGGAAGGCTGTTGCAAATGCGTGGCGCACCTCCGCACTGGTTCCGTATTTTACGCGGAGCTGGGACGCGGCCGCCCCAGTTTTGAAGCCCTTCTTTAGATCGATTTAACTGCAGTTGCCATCAAGCCGCAGTTAATTTTATGGCCGGCAAGCCTTTCAGCGCACGGCATCTGGAGGTGCCGCCGGTCTGCCGCTCGCTCCGAATTACGGGCTGGACAGTACAGCTCCTTGTTTCGTGACGGTTCCGGGTGGCTTTAAGGGGCAAGGGAGGTGAAAGGAATGCAGAACAAAACAGAGCGGATTAAATTAACACATTTCACGGAGGCCTCCGGCTGAGCCGCAAAGGTGGGGCCGGGAGCCCTGGCGGAAATTTTGCGGGATTTGCCGGAATTTGCACACCCGGATCTTTTAGTAGGCTGCGCGGCGCCCGATGACGCCGGAGTTTACAGGATCCGCCCGGATCTCGCCATCGTGCAGACCGTGGACTTTTTTACGCCTGTTGTGGACGATCCCTACCTCTTCGGCCAGATTGCGGCTGCAAACGCCCTGAGTGACATTTATACGATGGGAGCCGTACCCTTAACCGCCTTAAATATTGTGGCTTACCCTGTCTGCACGCTGGGGACAGAGCTGCTGCGCGGGATCCTCCGGGGGGGGAGCGACAAGGTCGCCGAGGCGGGAGCGGTAGTGCTGGGAGGGCATTCCGTAGAAGACAAAGAGCCGAAGTACGGGCTGGCCGTTACGGGAACCGTCCATCCTGATGAAATCATCACCAAACAGGGCGCCCGAGGGGGGGATTATTTAATCCTGACCAAGCCCCTGGGCACCGGAGTGCTCGTGACTGCTCTTAAAGGCGGGCTGCTTGACCCCCGCGCGGAAAAGGCTTTGGGAGAGACGATGGCGGCCCTCAACGCAGCTGCGGCGCGGGCGATGCGGGAGGTGGGCGCCAGCGCCTGCACGGATATTACAGGTTTTGGGCTGCTGGGCCACCTCCGGGAAATGGCATTCAACAGCAAAGTAGACGTGGAAATCGAGGCTGCCTCCCTTCCCCTTTTGCCCCGGGCGCGCAAGCTGGCGGAAGAGGGGATTGTGCCTGCCGGGGCCTACCGGAACAGGGATCACTTCGCCTCTTTTGTCGAGCTTGCCGGAGAGATTGCCACTGCGGAGCTCGATCTACTCTACGATCCGCAGACTTCAGGGGGACTGCTGATTGCCGTTCCGGAAGCGAAAAAGGACGCCCTTCTGGCTGCCTTGCGCAGGGAGAGGGTCCCGCGCCCCCGGGTCATTGGCCGGGTAGCCGGAGGGGGAACGGGAAAGATTCTGGTGAGGGGGAGATAAAATGGGCAAAAAGGCCGAACTTGTAGACGCGAGGGGCTTAAATTGTCCGCAGCCCGTAATTTTAACGCGCAAAGCGCTGGAAACAGGGGGCCGGCAGCGGGTTACGGCGGTTGTCGACAGCGAAGTGGCGCGGGACAATATTATTAAAATGGCCCGCACCCTTGCCTGCGAAGTTGAAGTAGACCACGAGGGCTCGGACTACTACATTCACATCACAAAACCGGAGGATTTTTCTCCGGAACTGGAACGCCAGGAAAACCTTCTCTTTCTTGTAACCTCCGAGAGCCTGGGGCGAGGGAGCGAAGAGCTGGGCAGGCTGCTGATGAAAAGTTTTTTCTATACCCTCGCGGAGCAGGGGGGATTGGGGAAGGTCTTAATTTTTCTCAACAGCGGCGTGCGCCTGACGTGCACCGGCTCCCCTGTTTTGGATTACTTGTACGAACTGGAGCAGGACGGCGCGGAGATCTATTCCTGCGGCACCTGCCTCGATTATTACCAACTGCGGCACCGGTTGGGCGCGGGGGAGGTTACCAACATGTATACCATTGTGGAATACCTGCAAAAAACCCCCCGTGTCGTTTACCTCTAAAGAGGCGCGGCAGCCGCGCTTGACCATATGATGAAGGGGACTGGCACTGGAATGCCCGAATTCATGGATCTTTGGACCGATCTCTTAACCTCCTTTTCCGGGTCTTTTTCCGGGGCGGTACTCGCGGGATACGGGATCGTGCTGCTCCGGATCCTGATTATTATAGGAGGTTTCATGCTGGCGGGCCGGCTGGGCCGGCGTTTACTCAGCGGCCTGCTGCGTGAAGACCGCATCCCGGGCGGCTGGGACGACCGCCGCATCCGGACCCTGCACGGGCTTGCGCAGAGCCTGTTTCGCTACTCCCTTTACTTTTTCGGGGGGATGGTGGTCCTCGACGAACTGGGCGTTAAAACCACATCACTGCTGGCCGGGGCCGGAATCGTGGGCCTGGCCGTCGGTTTTGGGGCCCAGAACCTGGTGCGGGACGTCATTACCGGCTTTTTTATCCTTTTTGAAGACCAGTATGGAGTGGGGGATTACGTCACCGTCGCCGGGGTGACCGGCACGGTGGAAGAGATGGGGCTGCGCGTTACCAAGGTCAGGGAGTGGACGGGGCAGCTCCACATCATCCCCAACGGAGAAATAAAACAGGTGACCAACTTTAACCGGGGGGAAATGGGGGTTCTGGTCGAAGTGGATGTCGCTTACGAAGAAAACCTCACCCAGGCGATTGACGTCATTGACCG
>DAOURU010000107.1 GCA_030627585.1 Bacillota bacterium | reverse complement strand
GTCCGGGATGAAGATGAAGATGAAGCGACTTACGAGGTGCGGGGACGTGATTTAGTAACCGGATTGCCGAAAACTGTGGCGATTACCGCCAAGGAAGTCCAAGAGGCTCTTGCTGAGACAGTGATAAGCATTATTGAGGCGATTAAGATCTGTCTTGAGAAGACACCGCCGGAACTGGCAGCAGATATTATGGACCGGGGGATTGTACTCGCGGGCGGGGGGTCTTTGCTGCGCCACCTGGATAAACTGGTCCGCGAGGAAACAGGGATTCCCGTCTTCCTTACCGAAGAGCCTTTATATGCGGTGGCTTTGGGTACGGGGAAGGTCCTGGAAAACATTGAAGTTTTACGGCGGATCCTTTTGCCCTCGAAAAAGTTGAGTTAGGGTGTGATTTCTTTTGCACCGGCCGCCCTTGCGCAGGAACATTGTCATTCTTTTGATCATAACTGTTCTCTGTCTGGGTTTTGCTCGTTTTACTGCCAGCCTTTCAGCAGGAGTAGCAGTTAATCCTTTCCAGGAGATCCTGGTGCCGCTGCAAGGTGGAGTGATGCACGTTTGGAGCGGCGTTGCCTCTTTTTTTAAGTATTTTGAGGGGATACGCCACCTGCAGCAAGAAAACGCTCTTTTAAAACAGCAGCTGCGCGAGTTGACCTGGGAAAATAACCGCTTGCGTGAGTATGTTTACGAAAACCGGAGGCTGCTGCGCCTTCTCGACTTTAAAGAGCGCAACACCAGGCGTTTCACTCTTTTAGGCGCGCGGGTGATCGGCCGTGCCCCGAGCAACTGGTACAGCACCCTTGTTGTAGACAGGGGAAGTGAGGATGGGGTGCGGAAAAATCAAGTGGTTGTTTCCGATGCCGGCCTTGTGGGGCGGGTGACAGCCGTAACCTCCCACAGCGCCCGCGTTCTCCTGATTCTTGACCTGGAAGGTGCGGTTGGGGCGATGGTGCAGGAAAGCCGGACCATTGGGGTCGTTGAAGGGGGCAAAGACAAGCCGGGGCTCCTGAGAATGGTCCACCTTCCCTATGACGCAAAACTGGAGAAGGGGCAGGCGGTTATTACCTCAGGTTTAGGGGGGGTGTTCCCGCGCGGAATCCCCATCGGGAAGATCCTGAAAATGGAGAACGAGGGGAACGAACTGGATAAATACGCCCTTGTTCAGCCCTATGTAGACTTTGACCGCTTGGAAGAGCTTTTTATCATTACCGAAATTCATCATGTCCCGGAGCCTGTGCTTTACGAAGAGAGCGCGACGGAGCCGGAGCAGGCCGCATACCAGGACGAAGTTCATCCCGATTTCGAATTTTCATAAAAGCAAAACGGAGCAGTTTCCAGAAGACAGGGGTTTGATTTCAAAGCACCAGCAGCGCTGGATCCGGGGGAGGGGGAGCTGGAGGGTGAAAGCGGGAAAGAAAAGGCGAATAATTCTTTTAGTCCTGGTTCTCTTTGTTTCATTCGTTCTCCAGACCACCGTCATTCCTTTCCTCCGGGTAGGAGGGATCATGCCTGATTTACTCCTGATCCTAACCATTTTTACCGCCCTCTTTTACGGTTCTCAAGGCGGCGGGGCAGTTGGTTTTACGGTTGGCCTCGCGCAGGATCTTTTGGTGGGCCGGCATCTCGGCATCCAGGCTCTCAGCGGGCTGCTTACGGGTTATACCGTCGGCTATCTGGAGGGAAAGGTCTATAAAAAAAACCCGCTTGTTCCGCTTTTTCTCGTTTTTTTGGGGAGCCTTTTCTCCGGTGCGGTTTTTTTGCTCGGGCGGAGCATAATCGGCATCTTTTCCTTTACGATCCCTCTTTTATGGTACGATATCATCATGGGCGCGCTTTACAACACCCTGCTGGGAGTTTTTCTCTTCCGTCCCTTTGCCCGGTTGGTTGCCCGCCCGGAACCTCCCGGAGTCGATCCCGTGCACATGTACGTGGATTATCGTGGGTGAGCAGCGATGATGGTAGACCGCCGGCTTGAAGGCAGGTATAAATTTTTTAAAGGACTTATTATTGCTGTCTTTGCGATTTTGGGCCTGCGGCTCGCAGCCCTGCAGTTGCTGGAAGCGCCTGTTTACAAAACGAAGGCAGAGCAGAATCAGTTTCGATTTTTGCCGATCCGCGCTCCCCGCGGTGATATTGTCGACCGGAACGGCAAAGTCCTGGCAGGAAGCAAAATTGTCAATACTATTTCTTTGGTGAGGCAGCAGGGCGAGGTTGAAGAGCTGGAGCAAACGATTAAGAATCTGGAGGCCCTTCTGAGCGATACCTATCCGGAAATTAACGCCGCTTACATCAAAAAGTTGCTTGTGGAGCACAAGGGGCGCCCCTACGAGCCGGTTGTCATCAAGCGGGATGTTTCGATGGAGGTGGTTTCACGGCTGGAGGAAAGGCGTCAGGAGCTGCCCGGGGTTGTGATTGGAAAAGAAATTGTGCGCTTTTACCCGGAGGGCTCGCTGGCCGGCCATATCCTCGGTTATGTTGGAGAAATCAGCAGCGCGGAACTGGAAAAAATGCGCGGCGAAAAATATAAATTAGGGGACCTGGTTGGCAAATTCGGGTTGGAAGCCCAGTATGAAAAGCACCTCCGGGGTCAGAACGGATTCCAGCAGGTGGAGGTTGACGTGCGGGGAAGGCCGATTTCTCGCAAAGACCTGGTTACTGTACCTCCCGAGAAGGGGAATCGCCTGGTTCTAACACTCGATTATGAGCTTCAAAAAACGCTCGAGACGAGTATGGATAAGACCCTTGCAAAACTGCGCAAAGACGGATATCCCACAAAAGCGGGGGCGGCGGTGCTTTTAGATGTCCGCACGGGCGCGGTTTTAGCGATGGCGAGCCGCCCCGGCTTTGACCCCAACAGGCTGGTTCCCCCGGTTTCGGTTGCAGCCGTCAAAGAGTATCTCAACCCTCCTCCGGATGAGGAGCCGACAATGGTCAACCGGGCGATCAGCAGCCGCTATCCCCCCGGTTCGACCTTTAAACCGATCACCGGGATGGCGGCCCTGGAATCGGGCCGGGTCACGCTTGACGACCTGGTCACCTGCAAGGGTTCCTACTGGCTTTCCCCTTTTACAGGGTGCTGGAAGGCTCACGGTACGGTTGACTTTATGCGGGCTATGGCCGGTTCCTGCAACGTCTACTTCATTGAGGCGGGGCGCCGGGCGGGAGCGGAAATGATGGCAAAGGTGGCCCACGAGTTTGGCCTGGATGAACCCACCGGCATTGACATTCCCGGGGAGGTAACGGGGATCCTGTCGAGCCCTGCCAGGAAGCGGGCCAGGTATGGGCCGATAAGGGAAAAGTGGTACCGGGAGGAGCGGGCCAGGCTGGAGAAGAAATATGAGAGGCTCCTCGCCCGGACGGAAAGCCCCGCCGAAAGGGAGCGCGTCCTTGCCCGGAAAAGGGAGGAGGAGCAGGAGCTGCGCGCCGAGTACCGCAGAAAAGGCTGGAATGTGGACTGGCACTCCTTTGAAACCTTCAATATGGCTATTGGCCAGGGGGCGAACGAGTTTACCCCGCTCGCGCTGGCGAACTACGTGGCGACCCTCGCCAACGGCGGCAAGCGGATGCGGCCCTACCTCGTGCAGCGGATTGAGGACTGCAAGGGTAGGGTCATCGCCCGGTTTGGGCCGCGTGTGGTGCACAGGGTGGACATTTCCAGAGAAACGATGGAAACCGTCCGGAAAGCAATGGCCGGCGTTACCGCTCCCGGCGGGACCGGCTCCTGGCTTTTCTACAATTTTCCCGTAAAAGTCGGAGCAAAAACCGGGACCGCACAAGCCGGGCGGGGGGAAGATAAAGATCTCTACCACGGCGTTTTTATCGCCTTTGCCCCTGTGGAGGATCCGGAAATCGCCTTTGCGGGAATCATCGAGTACGGGTACCACGGTTCGGAGTCTGCGGGCCCCATCGCGAAGGATGTTTTTGCAGAGTATTTCGGTTTAAATAAAGATAAAAAAGAGGCTGCGGGTCAAGGGGATCCTGGCCGGGAGGCTGCCGGTGAAGAGGGTGCAGGCGAAAATCCTCCCTCATCCCCCCCTGATCAAAATCAGCCCCCCGGAGGGAACCAGCCGTCGCCCGGCCCAAGCGAACCGCTCCCGGAAGATGGGGAGGCCCCCGCAGCAAGCGGGACGCCCGGGGAGAACCAGCCGGCCCCCGATACAAATGAGCCAGGCGGGGCGCAGTCCGGCGGGGCCGTGCTAAACGGCGAGCAGTCCCCTGCATCTGATGGGGCTGCAGATGCATCCGGTAGTGAAAGCACGCCGGCTGAAGGGGTTTAAAAAGTTATTTCCAAGCAAAGGTTTTTGTTATGCGGAATTTTATCCGGAATTGTCAAATGAAAGCAAAAAAAGCTGGAAAAACGAGGAATTTTTTGTTTCATTTTTTGTTTTTTACAGCAGGAATCAAGAGGAAAGAAGTAGAAAATAAGCTTTCAGAGAAAGGACTGGAGGGACATTGCGGTCGGCAATGAGTCAACTGGTGAAGTTTAAGGGAAACCGTGACGGTCTTACGGTGATCCTTGACTCAGAGGGTGATTTTCAAACGGTTTTAAAGGAATTAACAGAACAACTTGCTGCGGCAGACGGCTTTTTAGCCGGGTCTGAAGTGAGCGTGGACCTGGGGCCCCGGGACCTCCAATTCGAGCAGCTTGAGTATTTAAAAAAGGTTTTTGAGTTGCATAATCTCCAACTGCGCAGAATTTTTGCGGGACCCGGCTCAGGGGAAGGTTTTTCGTCGCGCGGACGGGAGGTGAGAACAGTGGGACAGGAAGCAGCCAAGGTACCGGCGGGGTGGCAGGACGGCCGGGAGAAGAAGAAGAAGCGGAATAAGCAGCGGCGTTCTTCTGAGGAAACAAGTTATTCTGCCGGTTCTGAACAAAAAGCAGCACTTGAAGGGGAAGCAGAAATCACCTTCAGTCAAGAAGAAGCTGAGGAGACGGTCAACAAGGCAGCAAAGGATGATATCCCCGTGATTCATTATCGCACGACATTTCGGGAGCCCCGTGCCGATATTATTTCTGAAGAGCAGACAATTCTTGTCCAGCGGACGATCAGGTCGGGGCAGCGAGTTTATTACCCAGGGAATATCGTAGTGCTCGGTGATGTAAATCCCGGGGGAGAGGTTGTGGCAGGAGGGAATATTATTGTCATGGGTACTTTT
>DAOURU010000006.1 GCA_030627585.1 Bacillota bacterium | reverse complement strand
TTATTGATGCCGAACATGCTCTTGATCCCCTTTATGCACAAAAATTAGGTGTGGATATTGATAACCTTTTAGTATCTCAGCCCGATACCGGCGAACAAGCTTTAGAAATTGCTGAAACTCTAATAAGGAGCGGCGCTTTAGACGTTTTGGTTATCGATTCTGTGGCAGCCCTTGTTCCTAGAGCAGAATTAGAGGGCGAAATGGGAGATGTCCATGTAGGACTCCAAGCTCGCTTAATGTCCCAGGCTTTAAGAAAACTGACGGGGGTCATTAGCAAATCCCGAGCAACCGCAATCTTTATTAATCAAGTGAGAGAAAAGGTTGGAATTATGTTCGGGAACCCCGAGGTAACGCCTGGAGGAAGAGCCCTTAAGTTTTATGCCTCAGTAAGGTTAGAAGTAAGGAAAATAGAGGCAATTAAACAAGGCACTGAAGTGGTAGGGAGCCGCACGAGAGTAAAAGTAGTAAAAAATAAAGTGGCGCCTCCTTTTAAACAAGCCGAATTTGACATTATGTATGGCCAAGGGATTTCCCGTGAAGGTGGTTTGCTGGATATTGGTCTGGAGTTGGGCCTGATCTCGAAAGCAGGGGCCTGGTTTGCGTATGGAGATGACCGTCTGGGTCAGGGGCGCGAAAACGCGAAAGAATTTTTAAAAGAGCACCGTGAAATCGCAGAAGAAATTGAGCAAAAGATCCGAATGAGGATCGGAAGCAAACAAACTTCCTTGCCTCAAGACTCCAATAGTGAAGAATCCGGCCCTCAAGATGAATTGACAATTTAATAAAAAATTATATTTCTTGACATGCACTTTGAACGGTAATAAAATTTAACTCAGTGGAAACAATGGATAGAACTTCTGCCACAGTTTTACTATAAATTAAAAAGCCTGATTAATAATAAAAAAAATTTAAAGGGGAACCTCTTTTTGCGGGTTAAAATCTAATATTGTCTTAATTTGTGGAGAAGTTTCTATAGTCAAAACCGAGTTTCTGCTCGGTTTTATTTATGATATTAAAACTAACTCTATAGTACAAGGAGGTGATAGGGATTAACTTCATTCCGGCTATTTTCGTCACTCTAGCTATAATTGTTCTCACGCTGGGAGTTCTTGCTGGATACTTATTGAGAAAATACCTGGTAGAAGCGAAAATTGCATCTGCGGAAGATGCCGCAAAACGAATTTTGGAAGAAGCACAAAAGGAAGGAGAGGCAAAAAAAAGAGAGGCTCTCCTTGAAGCAAAAGAAGAAATCCACCTTATTCGGAGCGAGGCGGAGCGAGAAAACCGCGAGCGGCGCACTGAACTGCAGCGGCTTGAGCGGCGTTTACTCCAAAAAGAAGAAACATTGGATCGGAAACTAGAAAGTCTTGAAAAGCGTGAAGATACTTTACTTAAAAAAGATCAAGAAATCGCGCAAAGTAAAGCCAAACTAGATGAGTTGCTCCAGAAGCAAACAGCTGAACTAGAACATATTTCCGGTTTAGCAACAGAAGAGGCCAGGGAATTGCTCCTGAATAAAATTAAGGACGAAGTTAAGCATGATGCGGCGCTTATGATCAAAGAAATAGAAAGTCAAGCTCGTGAAGAAGCCGAAAAAAAGGCACGCGAAATTGTAGTTCAGGCAATTCAAAAGTGCACAGTCGATATTGTAACAGAAACAACCGTTTCTGTTGTAGCCCTTCCTAACGATGAAATGAAGGGGCGAATCATCGGGAGGGAGGGAAGAAATATCAGAGCCTTGGAGACATTAACAGGGGTTGATTTAATTATTGATGATACCCCCGAGGCCGTGATACTTTCAGGATTCGATCCAATCCGGCGTGAAACGGCGCGGATTGCCCTGGAAAAACTAATTGCAGATGGAAGAATCCATCCGGCTCGCATTGAAGAAATGGTGGATAAAGCTCAGAGGGAGATCGAACAAAAAATTCGCGAAGAAGGGGAACAAGCCGCTTTCGAAGTTGGAGTGCCCAATCTTCATCCTGAATTAATTAAACTTTTAGGCAGACTAAAATTTCGGACAAGCTACGGGCAAAATGTTCTAAAACACTCCCTTGAAGTAGCATATCTTGCAGGAACAATCGCAGCAGAACTCAACGCGGATGTTCAACTTGCAAAACGCGCCGGTTTGCTTCACGATATTGGAAAAGCTGTTGATCATGAAGTAGAAGGGCCGCATGTAACCATCGGAGCGGATTTAGCTCGCAAATACCGTGAAAATCCAGAGGTAATCCATTGCATTTTAGCCCATCACGGAGACCAGGAACCGGAAACGGTCGAAGCAGTTCTTATCCAGGCAGCAGATGCAATTTCTGCCGCAAGACCTGGGGCGCGGAGGGAAACCCTGGAAACATATCTGAGAAGGCTCAAAAAACTTGAAGAAATCGCGGAATCTTTTGAAGGTGTGGAAAAATCACATGCAATCCAAGCAGGAAGAGAAATTCGAATTATGGTAAAACCGGAGCAAATCGACGATCTCCAGGCATCACAGCTTGCCCGAGAAATTGTGGAAAAAATAGAAGAAGAGCTAGAATATCCGGGCCAGATTAAGGTAGTTGTGATTAGAGAAACAAGAAATGTTGAATATGCGAAATAAAAGTTTTATCGGCTTACTTTTACTGCCTGAAAAAAGACCTGTGTTACAGGTCTTTTTTTTTAATCCCTTTTTAGTAGTAGGAAAAGGAAATCCAATTGAGCAGGATTTGTTTAATCACTGACGAAATAGATCAAGATATCAAATCGTAAATGAGGAAAGGTGCTTTTTTAATTTTTTGCAGGGGAAGGGATTAAGTAATGGCGAATAGGAACAATAAAAAAGACAGCAGCATATCACATGTCGCAAATCTTCTTACCTCAATTCTACTTTGTTATCCGGAAATCGCAACAATTAATTTGGATCCTAAAAGCCGTATCGTAAAATTTACATTTTACCTTTCAAACAGCGTATCCGATGAGACCTTAAAAATATTTGAACAACATTTACAGCAATCCCTTAACACTTATTACTATTTAGAAAAACGAGATGCTGAAGTCTACTCTCTAGTTTTTCATGTATTGGATTTCTTTACAACAATAGAATTTCAAAGAGACGTCCAGAGTCTTTCACAAAAAGAAATTGCGTTAATTACTGTTTTACTTAAAGAAGAATTTGGTTCTCAACTTGTCACCGAAGAAGATGACGAATTAATGATCGACGACTTAACCGTAGATAAAGAATTAATTGGCTATATGCTGGAAAATGCCAAAAAAACCAGCTCAAATACAAAATTAATTGCATTGCGTGACGAAGGAAAGGTGCTTGTCTTTAATAAATGATTTTCAGAGCCAAAGCCCAGGAGGTTAATTTTCCTTGCGAATATTGTTTCTTGGCGATATCGTAGGACGCCCAGGTCGCCGTGCCGTAAAAGAGATGCTTCCCTCTCTAAAAGAGAAGTATAAACCCCACCTTATCATTGCAAACGGAGAAAATGCTGCAGGAGGCAATGGAATTACGGAGGAGGCCGCTCAAGAACTTTATGATGCCGGAATTGACATTTTAACAATGGGGAACCACGTGTGGGATCGCAAGGAAATTTATAATTTTATCGATCACGACGAGAGAATCGTTCGACCAGCCAATTACCCGCCGGGTGCCCCGGGGCGGGGTTTTATGATCGTCCCTGTTCAAGATTATTCGGTAGGAATTATTAATCTTTCAGGACGGGTTTTTCTGCCTCCTTTAGACTGTCCTTTCCGGAGTATCGATCGCCTTCTTCCCCAGCTTCAACAGGAAACTTCATTGATCCTGATTGATTTCCACGCTGAGGCCACCTCGGAAAAAGTGGCTTTTGGTTGGTACGTAGATGGAAGGGTTACAGCAGTAATTGGTACACATACTCATATTCAAACCGCCGATGCGCGAATATTGCCAAAAGGGACAGGGTATATCACAGATGTGGGTATGACAGGGCCGCGGGATTCTGTTTTGGGTGTAAAATTAGAAGCAGTGTTGAAAAAATTTCTTACGCTCCAGCCCATTCGCTTTGAGGTTGCAAGGGGAGCTCTCCAATTAAATGCCCTTTTCCTAAAAATTGATCCTGAAAAGCACGTTACGCAAGGAATTGAAACCATTCAAGTTGTTCAAGAAAAATAGGTAAAATTTTATCTTGCGAAAACCACCCGTCAATGTTATGATAACTTTACTAGTACTTCTTTACTAGTACTTATTGTAGGTGTAGTGCGGGGTCTATTAACTCGAGGGAAAACCAACAGGGGAGGTTGAGTTCGTGGAAGTATTGAAGGTTTCAGCAAAATCGAGCCCTAATTCAGTCGCCGGAGCGCTTGCCGGTGTTTTAAGAGAAAAGGGCTGCGCAGAACTTCAGGCAATTGGAGCTGGTGCTTTAAACCAGGCGGTCAAGGCTGTAGCTATTGCAAGAGGCTTTGTAGCTCCTAGCGGTGTTGACCTCATATGCATTCCTGCTTTTACGGACATCGTGATTGACGGCGAAGAGAGAACTGCTATCAAGCTTATTGTAGAACCTCGATAAAAAAAGAGAACGATTGGTTGTTCCTAATAATGTTTACGGCCTGTTTATTTCATACCGAAATAAACAGGTTTTTATATTTTTTTATATTAAGGAGGTTAAAGAGTGCTCATTGACATGCACTGCGATACAATCCTTGCAGTCTACCGCAACCAGCAGCCAGGGGGAATCTACTCTCACAAAGGACATCTTGATCTCCAAAGGCTCCTTGAAAGTGGGATCAATATTCAATTTTTTGCGTTGTTTCCTGAAAGTATTTACCGGCCTGGCCGAAGCCTGCATCGCGTCCTGGAAATGCTAGATTTTTTCTGGGAACAGCTTGAAGAAAATTTTGATTTAATGGATATTATTGCTTGCAAAGCAGATCTTTCGAAATGTCTCCGTACCGGTAAAATCGGTTCTCTCCTGGCAGTTGAGGGTGGTGAAGTTTTAGAAGGAGAGCTTCGCATTCTGCGTGTTTTGTATCGGTTAGGAATTAGAAGCCTGGGTTTAACCTGGAATTACCGAAATGAGATTGCAGACGGTGTTGCAGAAAACCAAACAGGGGGAGGGCTTACGAAATTCGGCGTCCAGGTAATCAAAGAAATGAACAGGCTCGGAATGATTATTGATGTTTCTCACCTTGCGGAAAGAGGTTTTTGGGATGTTCTAGAATTAAGCAACAGCCCCGTAATTGCTTCTCATTCTAACAGTCGCGCCGTCTGGAACCACCCCCGGAACCTTTCAGATGAGCAAATTAAAGGGCTGGCTCAAAATGGAGGAGTTGTTGGGATAAACTTTGTCCCGGATTTTTTGGGCCCCCCAGGAGCAGGATTGGATGATTTATTGAAACACATCGAACATATCTGTACCCTTGTAGGTGACGATTTTTTAGGCCTCGGTTCTGATTTTGATGGAACAAAAACCCTAATTTCAGAAATTCAGGATGTTACTCACCTTTCGAGAATAGTTGAAGCTCTCCGAAAGCGGGGTTATCCCGAAGAGTCGATTCGAAAAATTTCTGGAGAAAATTGTCTTCGAGTGCTTACACAAGTCCTTCAATAAAAACGGGAAAGGGATCTGCTTTGCCTGTCGACCTGCATGTTCACAGTACAGCTTCAGATGGAACATTAACGCCTGAGGAAATTGTTAACCAGGCTCTTCGATCCAGGCTTTCAGCAATAAGCTTAACAGACCATGATACACTCAACGGGATCGGTGCTGCGCTTCGGGCCGCGCATGGAACTAACTTAGAATTGATTCCTGGCATTGAACTAAACACAGATTGGGCAGGAATTGAAATTCATATTTTAGGTTACTATCTAGAATTTCAAGCAATCTGGTTGCAACGCTCACTAGATGTCCTTCGGAGGGCACGGGAAAAACGAGCAATTGTAATGATTGAAAAGCTAGCAAAAATAGGGATCAGATTATCATTTACCCGGGTGAAGGAAATCGCGGGTAAGGCTACTTTGGGGAGACCCCATATAGCTCAAGCTCTCATCGAAGCGGGTTATGTTTCTTCGGTCGAGGAGGCCTTTCAACGCTACATCGGCCACGGAAAACCTGCTTATGTGATGCACCATAAACTAAATCCTTTTCAGGCAATCAAATTAATACTCAAAGCACGAGGAATCCCCGTGCTTGCACATCCCGGTTTAATGGATAAAGATGAAGTAATACCAAAATTCATTAAGGCAGGGCTGCTTGGAATTGAAGTATATTATCCCCGTCATACACCCGAAATGATCGGGAAATATACGCGGATTTGCGAAAAAAATGGTTTAATCATAACAGGAGGATCCGATTCTCACGGACCTGGTTTAGATTATCCTCCTCTAGGTACGGTTACCGTTCCGGACAAAACGGCAGCGGATCTGAAATTATTACGTCAATTTTTAAAGTAAATCCCTCTTCTTCTCACTCTGGCGGAAGGAATATGAGTCTTTTGTAACGAAATTAAGGCTATGAAAATAAGGAATCCGGAGGAACTTAAGATGATAAAGCAGGCAAAGTTTGGAATCACCTGGGGGATCATCTTCTTTTTAGGCTTAAGTTTTCCCCGTATTTCAGAAGCAGGAGCCTATCTTGTAAAAAAAGGAGACTGCCTTTGGAATATAGCAAGAACCTGGGGAACATCTGTTCAAAAGATTCAAGAACTGAATAACATAAAGGGAACCCTTATCTACCCTGGCCAGCTCTTAAAAATTCCCGCGTCCGGAAACAAACAAAAGGGCATAAACCAACCATCGAACAGGAACACAATCACAGCTTCGCAGCAATCAACCGGGCCCGCGCGGGAAAATGTTGTAAATTTAATAACAACAGCAAGGCGTTTCTTGGGAGTTCCTTACCGATTTGGAGGCACCCGGCCCGAAACAGGCTTTGACTGTTCCGGATTTGTTCAGTATGTTTACTCACTGCACGGAATTAAACTTCCCCGCACAGCAAGCGCCCAGGCTATTACCGGGATTAAAGTAAGAGATTTAAGGCCTGGAGATCTGGTCTTTTTTGCTACTAAAAAACAGGATTTGATTGACCATGTAGGAATTTATATCGGAAATAATGCCTTTATTCACGCAAGTCGAAGCAGAGGAATAACCATCACTTCACTTCAGAATATATGGTATGCCCCCCGCTACTCTTTTGCCTGCCGCCTTCTTGAAAAAAATCTTAAGCCAATTTAAAACTACAGGAGAGGAAAGGTCGTTATGAATTTAGCAAAATTAACTATTGACCAGGTCCGGTCTGGTTTTGAAAAGGCAGGTTACATTGCAGAAGATGATATCATCATCCCAGTTTATTTGGCTCTTCGTTTAGAAAAACCCATCCTGATTACAGGGGCTCCAGGTGTGGGAAAAACCGAAATCGCGAAGGTTTTAGCTTATGCCTTTGAAACTGATTTAATTCGCCTCCAGTGCTACGAAGGACTTGACGAGAACAAAGCATTGTACGAATGGAACTACCAGCGCCAGTTGATTAAAATCCAGCTCATCAAAGAAGGCACTTCCGATGAGCTTATCGAGCAAAATCTTTTTTCGCGGGACTATTTGTTGGAAAGGCCTCTCTTGAAAGCAATTCAAGCTCCCAAAAAAGTCGTTTTATTGATTGACGAAATTGATAAAACAGATGAGGAATTCGAAGCTTTTCTTTTCGAGGTACTTTCTGATTTTCAGGTATCAATCCCGGAATTGGGTACGCTCGCTTCCCGTTATATTCCAGTTGTGGTGCTGACTAATAACGGGGAACGTGAGCTCTCCGACGGGCTTAAAAGACGGTGTGTTTTCTTGTTTATAGATTTTCCGAGCATCGAGAAGGAAATTAAAATCATCAAGGTTAAGGTCCCTGAAATAGGAGAAAGATTGGCAAAAGAAGTTGCTTTAGCCATTCACTACTTGCGGCATCACGTTGATCTAAAAAAGAAACCATCTATTTCGGAAACGCTCGACCTTGCCAGGGCGCTCGTCTTATTTGGAGCCCAGAAACTCGAAGCCCAACATGTAAAGCAAACAATCAATCTTTTGCTCAAAGACAAGGATGATATCGACCTCTTTAACCAACAGGTGGGACCCGCAGGATTAATTGAGTGTATCCAGAATCAACAAGATAAACGTCTGGAAAGAAGGATTTTCACTTGAAAAACAACCTCGAAAACAATCTTGCCCGCTTTGTCCGCATCCTGCGGCACCTGGGGATTAAGGTAAGCATCGGGGAGACCATTACGGCTTTAAACGCCTTGCTGCTGGTCGATCTCTTGAACAGAGCGCATGTGAAGGCGGCTTTACGCGCAACATTGGTTAAAAACCATGACGAACAGCTGCTTTTTGACCAGGCCTTCGAAAGTTTTTTTACCATCCCTGAAGTAAGAGAGCAGCAGCGAGAGGAATGGGAAGAAAGAAAAACAGAGGGGGCGCGCTTGATCGAAGCAGCAGAAGAAGAGCTTGCTTACCAGGGGGAAAAACTTGACCTCACTGAGGAAGAAAAACTCCTTTATGCCCAACTTCCCGAAGCAGAAAAGAAAAGGATTAAAGAGTATCTTGAAGCAAGCTACCTTCCCGAGGACCGGTATAGCAGGTTTAAGCCGATGCTTGAGTACCAGATCCGGGGCTCATTGCGCTATTGGAAGCAAAGACTCGCCGAAGAGGATGAACTGCTATACCTCCTAAATGAAGATGTAGATGATGAGGTGCTTGCCTCAGTTTTGCATCAACTGGGTCAAGAGGACAGCAACCTCCTCTATGAGGATATGAAGCGAATCGGGGAGCGTGATTTGCCCAAAGTAACAAACATTTTGAAAAAGCTTTCCCGGAAACTTGCTACGAAAATTTCGCGGCGTTACCGGATGAGCAAAAAGGCCGTTAAAATCGATCTCCGACGGAGTATCAAGTCCAATGTCCGCTATGGGGGAATTATTTTTAAACTTAAATTCAAGCAAAAACGGGTTCAAAAGCCTCAAATCCTTCTCATTTGCGATGTCTCCGGCTCAATGGCCCGCTACGCCGCCTTTGTCATCCAGTTTATTTACGGCTTAAGTGCAGTAATGAAGCATATTGAAAGCTTTATTTTTGCGGAGGAACTGGAGTACGCAACACCATTCTTTAATCAGCTTCGTCCTTTGGAAGAAACAATGGTCGAACTGATCGGGAAGAGCAGGATCTGGGGGAAAGGAACCAACCTGGGTGCTTCGTTAAACGCGCTCAAAACCAATTACCCCCTTCTTTTAACATCCCGTACTATTGTGATCATTGTAAGTGATACGAAAACCCTGGAACTTGAGCGGGCGGAACAGGAGCTTGTCGGGGTAAAGCGTTTGGTCAAGGATATTCTCTGGCTTAATACCCTGCCTCAGGACGAGTGGAAAGATCTCCGTTCCGTTCCGACTTTTCAACGGCATTGCCGGATGTTTGAGTGCTATACCCTGGCCCACCTCGAAAAAGTAACTAGAAAACAGTTCCTTCATTAAATTTTCTTAAGGCAGGATTCAAGCGTGGAAAATAATTACGAAAAGCTGGCAACTTTTTATGATCTCCTCATGGAGGCAATCGACTACGAAGCATGGGTAAGTTATGTAGAAAAAATTATCCAAAAGCTTCAGGGACATGTCCACTCGGTTGTTGATCTAGCATGTGGTACAGGAAACTCTACTTTGCCCTGGGCAAGGCGGGGCTACCATACCTTCGGCATCGATTTATCGGAAGCCATGCTGAAACAGGCGCGCCAAAAAGCCGAAGCAAAGAATTTGAAAATCACTTTTCTCCAACAAGACATCCGGGGTTTCAAACTTGAAGAAGCGGTTGATTTAGTTGTTTGTTTTCAGGACGGATTAAACTATATCCTGGAATCCGAAGGTTTGCGGCAAGCTTTTCAAGCCGTATCCAACAACCTCAAAGAGAGGGGTTACTTTATTTTTGATCTCAATTATCTTCCTCAAATTATCCCGAAAAATGAACAAGTTTCAGTGATAGATGAAGATTTTTTTACGCTCATCTGGCAAACAAATTTCCTCGAAAAAGAAAATATCTGGGAGATAAAAGTAACAGGATTTATTAAAACGATAGGGAATGAATACGAAAAGTTTTATGAAAACCATAAGGAAAGAATTTACCACCCCTCAGAAGTTTGGGCCTGCCTGACAGAGCTTGGCTTTACAGTACTGGGAACATATCAGGCTTTTACTTTTGACCCGCCTCACGTACAGACGCCGAGGGTTGTTTTTATCGGGCAAAAATTATAAAAAGCACAAAATCGGAGGTTAATTTTATTCATGAACCGCGGACGATTTTTCTCTATTACAGGTGGAGCGCGAAGTGGTAAAAGCCGCTTTGCTGAAAATTTAGCATCGGCTTTAGGGAAGCCTGTAACTTATATTGCGACTGCCGAGGCTCTAGACGGTGAAATGGCCGCGAGAATAAAGGAGCATCAAAAGAGAAGGCCCCCGATCTGGACCACGGTAGAAGAACCCCTTGCTGTTGCGGCATTGATAGAAAAGGTAGGAAAGCATGAGGGAGTTATCATTGTTGACTGCCTGACGTTCTTAATCACCAATCTTCTTTTTAAAGATTACTCAGAGGCTGAAGTAAACCAGCTTCAGAAAAAAGCTCTCACCGAAGTTCAAAGGTTAGCGGATGCTGCATGGCATTGCCGTGCCCATGTGATTTTGGTATCTAATGAAGTAGGCCTGGGGCTTGTTCCTTCAAACCCCCAAGGCCGTCTCTTTCGTGACGTAGCAGGTTGGGCAAATCAAATTATGGCTGCGAAAGCAGATAAAGTCTATTTTCTAGTATCCGGTCTCGCATTAGATCTCAAAACTCTTAATCAAGATCTCAAAAAGGTTGTATCTTTTTCTGAGACGGGGTAAGAGAAAATGGAGGGAAAACAAATTGAAATTCTCTTGCTCGCCCTTATTTTGGATCTTTTGGTAGGTGATCCTCAAGTTGCTTACCATCCTGTTGCCCTGATCGGCAAAGTAATTGAGAAATGGGAATATTTATTATATAAAAACGATGCCACTTCTTTTCAAAAACGTGTTGCAGGGTTTTTTTTAGTTATGATAAATGCGATTTCCGTATTCTTACTTACCTACTTTTTTCTTAGTTCAATGAGAAGCTCAATTCCGGCATTGTATCCCGCCCTGGGTGCGCTTTTTCTCTGGAGCACGATTTCCATCCGAAGTTTAGACAAAGCGGCACGTGAAATTCTGAACCTGCTTCAAGGAAAAAATACGGCGCAAGCACGGAAGTGCTTGCAGCTTATTGTAGGAAGAGATACCGAGCATCTCAGCGAAACAGAAGTTACAAGGGCTACAGTAGAAACTGTCGCCGAAAATATTAGTGATGGAATTGTTGCGCCTTTTTTTTATTTTTTAATCGGCGGAATCCCTTTAGCCTGCACTTATCGAGTAATTAATACCCTTGATGCAATGGTAGGCTATCAAAACAAAAGATATCTTGATTTCGGCTGGTTTGCTGCGAAATCAGATGATCTGCTCAATTTTCTTCCTGCCCGCCTGACAGCCGGTCTTTTAATAGGAAGCGCTTTTTGTTTGAGATTTAACTGGAGGAAAAGTTTTCGGGTATTACGGCGAGACGCCCATAAACATCCAAGCCCTAACAGCGGCTATCCTGAAGCGGCAGTAGCAGGCGCCCTCGAGATTCAGCTGGGGGGGATCAACTTTTACCAGGGAAGGCCTTCTTTAAGACCCTATTTGGGAGATCCTTTAAGGATATTAGAGCCGCTTGATATTCGTAAAACCCTCCATTTAATGTACGGGGCCCTCGCAATCTTTTTAATCCTCATTTTCGCTTTTACTTATCTCATCTGGTTACTGAAAGGACAGATCTTTTATGGGTAAATTTTTATGTGCAATTACCTTCTTGACACGGCTTCCTCTTCCGACCAAAAACTCTCTCACCGGAGAGGATTTTTCCGGGAGTGTTTATTACTTTCCCCTGGTCGGGTTGCTTATCGGAGGCATTTTAGGGGGAAGCTGGCTTCTTTTAAAAAATATCTTTCCTGCCTTAATAAGCGGAGCTCTCCTGCTTTTAATCCAGGTAATTTTAACAGGCGGCCTCCATTTAGATGGTCTCATGGATACCCTCGATGGGGTTTGGGGGGGCAAAGATAGTGATGAGAGGCTGGCTATCATGCGAGACAGTCGAGTCGGGGCTTTTGGAGTCCTGGGAGCCTTCCTCCTTCTGCTTACAAAATTTAGTGTTTATGCCTTACTAAATTTTAATTTGCTTCCTCTTCTTATTATTGCCCCCGTTTTAGGGAGACAGGTAATGGTTTGGGTTCTAATTTCGTATCCTTACGCGCGCCAGCAGGGCCTGGGGACTATTTTTAATGTTTCTGGAGATCTTCGCAAGTTTGCAGTAACAACAGGAGTTACTTTATTTACTTCAATTATATTTTTAAAAATAACAGGCTTAATTCTTTTTCTCTCTACCGGGATTTTTGCTTTTATCTTAGCTAAATTCTGTGTTCGCCTTTTGGGTGGTCTAACAGGGGACACTTATGGAGCATTTTGTGAGTTGATAGAAGTTTTTGTGCTGTTGCTCGGATTTAGCCTGGGAGGTAGTATTTTATGAGTCTCCAGGGTATTGTTTGTATTCCCGGATCTTGCGGTGAACTTGTACAAGGCACCTCTTCCGGCATCAATTTTCACGTAACCTGTCCTGTAAACTGGTATAGCAAAGTAACCGTCACCGTTGTTCCCTCTTTAAAAAAAATTTTTTTTCCTAAAACTCGAATCAAAACGGCATGGGCAGTCCGGAAAATGTTGAATTATTTTGGGTATCCTGACTTTGGAGCAATCATAGAAATAGCTTCAAGCCTTCCCTTAAGCAAAGGAATGGCAAGTAGCACCGGAGACATTGCGGCTGCCTGTTACGCAGTTGCAGCGGCCTTAAAAATCAGGCTTGATCCGGAAATTGTCGCGGAGACCGCCTTGTCTATAGAACCCTCAGACGGAACTTTTTATCCGGGCATCTGGTCATTCGATCATGTTAAGGGACTAATTTCTGAAAAAATCGGAGAATCATTTTCTTTGGGGATTCTGGCTCTTGATTTCGGAGGGATTGTTGATACTCTGGAATTTAACCGGAGTCCCGGCTTGTTCTTCTATAACCAAATAAATGAACCAAAAACAAAAAAAGCCCTGGAGTTGGTGAAGTTAGGCTTCAGCCGAAAAGATCCCTTTCTTATAGGCAAGGGAGCAACTATTAGCGCCTTAGCCAATCAAATAATTAATCCCAAACCAAGACTTGGTGAACTGGTAGAGTTTGTTACAAGCCTGGGAGCATACGGCATCAACGTAGCTCATAGTGGAACTGTGGCAGGAGTTTTATTACCGCCTGGACAAGAAAGAAATAAGTGTTTAATCTCTAAAATCAGGGAAAAGTTTCCGGAAATAAAAAATTATTACCCTTTGCTCTTCACGAAAGGGGGGCCACGTTTTTTAGGAAAGATAAAAAAGAGGGGGGAGGCATCATGCAAAAATATAAGCATGGGGGAAATCTTAGTGCAATTGCAGCAAAATATGGGCTGAAACCTGAAGAGATAGTGGATTTTAGCACAAACACCAACCCCCTAGGCCCTCCCAACGAAATCCAGGAAAAATTAAAATCCAGTCTTCCCCTGGTTGCTTTTTACCCGGAACCGGACTGCAAAACGTTAAAAAAGACAGTCGCGCCTGTCCTCAATATTTCGCCGGAACAAATTATTTTTTCCAATGGTGCTGTAGAACTGATTTATTTAGCATTTCAAGCCATGCGCCCTCGTACTGTACTTATTCCTGGCCCCACGTTCATGGAATATGAAATAGCAGCACGCATTTGGAAAGTACAAGTTAAACATTTAAAGCTTTCACCTCAAAAGGGATTTACTCCAAGCCTCCAGCACCTGATGCAGGCAGCGCAGGGGACAAATATGGTTTTTCTTTGTAATCCGAATAATCCCACTGGCCATCTCATCACTTTCGAAATCTTAAAACCTTTTTTAGAATTCTGTTGCCGGAAATCTATTTTCGTAGTTATCGATGAATCTTTTCTATTCTTTCATTCCCGATGGAAACAACTAACTTGCATCCCAGAAGCCAAAAAAAATAAAAGAATTTTAATAATCCAATCTCTCACAAAATTTTATGCGATACCGGGGTTGAGAATTGGCTACGGAGTTGCCCATCCCGAAATAATCGCCTTTTTGAGTAATTTTCAGCCGCCGTGGCATGTAAATAATCTCGCGCAGGCTGTAACTTCAATAACTTTCCAGGCGAAAGATTATGCACGGCAAACCCGTGAACTCATCATGCGCGAACGGGATTTTTTAACTTCTCACCTATCAAAAATGCCCTATCTCAAGGTTTATCATTCAGCAGCTAACTACCTTCTCATAGAGCTACAAAAACCTTTCTCAGCTTCATATTTGGAAGATGAACTTGCCAGAAGAAGAATTCTCATTAGAAACTGTAGTAA
>DAOURU010000159.1 GCA_030627585.1 Bacillota bacterium | reverse complement strand
GAAGATAGCAAGGTGCCTGTTTCTTATATGCGTTATTACCAGAGCGCGCGTTTAACAACGATAGATAACATTGATACGATTTACGGACAGGTGGCTCTGGTCCGGGCGATGGAGGGTTACCCTGGTCATTATGGGATTAAACAAACAGCCGAAGCCTTCATTCCCCCCTTATAAGAAGGGGCTGACTCAAAGGGGGCCTTGCTTTTGCTTTCGGTATTAATTCCCGCTTATAATGAGGGGGATGTCATCCATCAAACGGTGAGTGTTGCCTGGCAGGTGAAAGAGGTCCGCCAGGTGCTTGTGGTAGATGACGGGTCTCAAGACGATACTGCTGCCCGGGCGGCAGCAGCGGGAGCAGAGGTGCTTCAACTCTCCCAAAACATGGGGAAAGGAAAGGCCTTAAATCAAGGCGTCCCCCGACTTACACAACCGATCATCGCTTTGCTTGACGGAGATTTAGGTGAAAGTGCGCGGGAATTAGAAAAGCTTGCGTACCCGGTTTTGAGAGGGGAGGCTGATTTAGCCATTGCCTGTTTTCCTCCTGCACCCGGAGGGGGCGGTTTTGGTTTTGTAAAAGGCCTGGCGCGCAGCGGTATTTATCTTTTAACGGGATTAAGGCTGAATGCTCCCTTATCCGGCCAGCGCGTGATGCGGCGGACGGTTTTAGAGGCGGTATTTCCCTTTGCCTCTGGTTATGGTGTGGAGGTAGCAATGACGGTAAAGGCGGCGCGGCAGGGTTTTTGCATCGTGGAGGTTCCGACAACAATGCGGCACCGCTTAACCGGAAGAGATTGGGCAGGATTCCGCCACCGGGGGAAACAGTTCTGGCATGTTTTTCTTGCTTTATTCAGGGAAATGAGGATGAGGTGACCTGCGTGGAACTTGTTCTTGGAGGCGGGCTGGGTTACTTGCTGACCTTCCTTGCACTCCCTGCATTTCTTAAACTTCTCCAGGAGGGAGGAGCGACCAGATCCAATTACCGGGGGGAGCAAATTCCCACCGGCGTAGGTTTTCTTTTCATCCCTGTTTATTTCTTGACGGTGCTGTTGCTGTTTAAATGGTACGGGGGAGAACCCCTTTTTTTCTTTCTGCTGGGCATCGTTTTTTTTGCCTGCCTGGGGATTATTGATGATCTTTTGGGTTCGCGCAGCAGCAGAGGCTTGAAGGGTCATTTCGGATCCCTTTTGCGAGGAAAACTAACCACCGGAGCTTTAAAAGCCCTCGGAGGGGGGATTGGAGCTGTCTTACTTGCTGTGATGAGCTTTCCATCACGCCCCTGGTGGGAAGTATTAACAGGGGCGCTTGTGATGGCGCTCAGCGCAAATACTATTAATCTCTTTGATTTGCGGCCGGGCCGGGCGATTAAAATTTTTTTTCTTTGGTTTTTTGTTCTGCTTGGCGCAAAAGGAAGTGGAGTTTCCGTAGTTCTGCTTTTTCCGCTGTTCGGCTGTCTCCTTGCTTATGCCCCCTATGACCTCGGAGCGAAAGGAATGCTGGGCGACACAGGAGCGAATCTTTTGGGGATCAGCCTCGGGATGGCGACGGCGTGGGTTCTTCCCTTTGCTACCCAGTTGGTCGTAGTGGGACTTTTGGTTTTGCTTCATCTTTTTACAGAAAGCTCTTCCCTTACCAAAGTAATTGAAGAAAACCGGATCTTGCGCTTTTTAGATCACTTGGGGCGATCCGATATTAAATAGGGAGGTCGTGCAGAATGGAACAGGGTCCTGTAATTATCAACGAAGAAAGACTAAGCCAGGAGTTTATTAAGGTCGCAGAAATTGCCTCCCCCTCGTTCCGGGAAGGGGCATTAAAGGATTATTTGTTCGAGCGTTTAACCGGGCTAGGCCTGGAAGTCGAAGAAGACGAGACCGGCTCAAAAATCGGGGGTGATTGCGGAAATATCCTGGCACGCCTGCCTGGTGAGGAGAAACTTCAATCCCTCTTTTTTTGTGCGCATATGGACACTGTAGAACCGGCCATGGGGGTTAAGGTTGTTTTTCAGGATGGAATTTTTCGAAGTGAGGGCAGCACCATCCTGGGAGGGGATGATAAAGCGGGGATTGCCGCGATTCTGGGGATGCTCGAGTTGCTTCGCGCCAACCCGGTTCCCCACCCTCCCCTGGAAATAATTTTTACGGTAGGGGAAGAACAGGGCCTTTTGGGAAGCAAGAACTTTGATTTTTCTAAAATAAAGGCGAAGTTTGGATATGTGCTGGATAGCAGCGGCCCTCCCGGGACGATCATTACTGCGGCTCCCGCCCAAAACAAGCTTGATATTACTGTGCGGGGGCGTGCCGCTCATGCCGGGATCGATCCCGAGCGAGGGATAAATGCCATCCAGGTAGCAGGCCAAGCTCTCGCAAAGCTCCGCCTCGGAAGAATCGATGCAGAGACAACCGCGAACATCGGTCTTATTGACGGGGGAAAGGCAACAAATATCGTTCCGGATCACGTCTATATTCAAGGTGAGGCCAGGAGCATTGACAGGAGGAAGCTGGATGCCTTAACCGAGGAAATTCTTGCGACCTTCACCCGCGTCGCGGAAGGTGTGGGAGCAAAAAGCGATGTCAAGGCGGAGCTTCTCTATCCCGAATTCCGGCTCGACACGGAACTGTCGGTGCTTAACTACGCAGCATCTGCCGCCCGAAACGCCGGTTTGCCGGTGCGCTTTGAGACCAGCGGGGGAGGAAGTGACGCCAACATCTTTAATGCGGCAGGTATTCCCGCAGCCAACCTGAGCATCGGGATGGAGCAGGTGCATACAGCAGAAGAGTATTTAAGTTTCAAGGATTTAGCGGCAGATGTCCGCTGGCTGTGGGAAATTCTTCGAGCAGCTGCGGCCGGGGGGGCAAAAACCCTTTGATCCAGTGGAGGAAAGGTAAAATAATTCGCATCCTCCGGTCTGAACCAGACCTGCAGGAAGCAGAAGTGGACGTGGAAGGTACTTGCAGTCTGGCATGGAATTATCCGGTTTTAACAGGAGAGGTATCCCCCGGTGATGAAGTATATTTAAACACCACAGCAGTTGAGTTGGGTTTAGGAAGCGGGGGGTACCATTATGTAATCGCAAATCTCACCCGCCTCCCTCCTGACCCCCCCCGGACCGGTCACATTATGAAACTTCGTTATACACCTATGCAGTTAAAAGTACTGAGTGCGGAAGAAGAAGCGAGTCCTTACCACGCTGCGGTGAAGGAGTTTAAGTCACTTCCCGGAACTCCGGTAGTTGTTGGTACCCTCCACAGCATGCTTGCCCCGGCTTTAGCCGGATGCCGGGCCGCGGCAGGAGAAGGGATTCGGGTTGTTTACGTGATGACCGAGGGGGCAGCCCTCCCTATTTTTTTGAGCCAAATGGTCCGCATCTTAAAAGCTGCCGGATTGCTGGCGGGAACTGTTACGGCAGGACATGCCTTTGGGGGCGATCTTGAGGCGGTTAATATTTATTCAGGCTTAATTGCTGCATCCGCAGCTTTAAAGGCTGATGTCATCATTGTAACAATGGGGCCGGGGATTGTGGGAACGGGGACGAAGTGGGGGACAACTGCTCTGGAGCAGGGCGAGATAATCAATGCCGTGAACATTTTAGGGGGAAGGCCCATTGCGATTCCCCGCCTTAGCTTTGCGGACCCGCGGCCCCGGCATCAAGGTTTAAGCCATCATACACTGACAGCGCTGGGGCAGGTGGCATTAACATCCGCCCTTGTTGCCTTGCCTGAAATCCCCCCCGGGCAGTTAGCGGCGGTTAAACGGCAGATGAAAGAAGGGGGGATTTCCGACAGGCATCAGGTTCTTGTGAGAGACGGAAACCCTGCTTTGCAGTACCTAACCGAAAGAGGAATTCAAGTGCGCAGTATGGGCAGGGGGTTTGAGGATGACCCGGCATTTTTTCTTGCCGCAGGGGCGGCGGGGTGGATTGCCGGAGAGTTTTTAAAAAGCGTTCCCCAAAAAGATTGATTAAGATTTAAGGTGATGAAGATGGATGAGATGCTTAAAGAAAAAAAAATTGATTCCAGGGAAATTTTTTGCGGAAGAATTATCAAGGTGCGGGTTGACACGGTTTTGCTTCCCAACGGGGAAAGAGCGACCCGCGAGGTGGTGGAGCACCCAGGCGCGGTAGCAGTAATCCCCTTGAATAATAATAACGAAGTGATTAT
>DAOURU010000227.1 GCA_030627585.1 Bacillota bacterium | reverse complement strand
TGCTGCCTTGCAAGCGGTTCCTTCCCGACAAAAGGGATGCTTGTTGTTCCTTGCAGTATGGCGACACTGGCAGGAATCGCAGGAGGGATGTCCCGTAACCTCGTGGAGCGGGCTGCCGACGTTGCGCTTAAAGAGAGACGCCCCCTGGTGCTTGTACCCCGGGAAACGCCGCTTAACTCTCTGCAGCTTAAAAATATGTTAACTCTTGCAAGAATTGGTGTTCATATCGTGCCGCCAATGCCGGCATTCTATTTCGGACCCCAAAGCATTGACGATTTAGTAGAATTTTTTGTAACACGCCTTTTAAATTTGATCGGCTTCGAAACTCCCTCCCCCCTATCCTTGGGAGAGATAAGGAGACGTTGTTCAAGCTGATACTTAAAAGGAATTAACGTAAAGTTGCCGAATTACTATATTATAGAACAAGCCTTTTGATTTAATGATCTTAATTAAGGTGGGGTTAATGAAGTACCATGAGATGTTAAAGGTAATCCACAGTGATTTGGCCTATGTAGAAACCGAGTTGGAAAAGTATGCCCTTACTTCAAAAACCCTGTTGGGGGAATCTTCTAATTATTTACTCAGGGCCGGTGGAAAAAGATTACGCCCCGCCTTGGTACTTCTTGCCGGAAAATTCTTTAACTATTTCCTTGAGCGCCTGGGGCCGCTTGCCGTAGCTATTGAGTTGATTCATATGGCAACACTTGTTCATGATGATGTGATTGATGGGGCTTCCACACGCCGGGGAATTCCTACCGTGCGGGCGCAATGGGGAGACTCAATTGCTTTATATACTGGAGATTATCTTTTTTCCCAGGCGCTTCTGCTTGTTGCTGAACATGGCAACGAACAGGTTGCCCGGATTCTTGCCGATGTGAGTCTTAAAATGTGCGAGGGTGAAATTGAACAAATTGAAACAATTGGAAAACTTGACCTGGGGGTGCGTACCTACCTGCGCCGAATTAAACGGAAAACGGCACTTCTTTTTTCTTCTTGTTGTCTAATTGGTGCCCTGGCCAGTGATGCCCCCCCTCCAGTTGCAAGATATTTAAAGAATTACGGTTATTATCTAGGAATGGCTTTCCAAATCACGGATGATATTTTGGATTTCGTGGGAAGCGAAAAAATTTTCGGGAAACCTGTGGGAAGCGACCTGCGACAAGGAATTATTACCTTGCCGGTAATTTATGCCCTGAAAGACCAAATTTGGGGCCCCCGTTTAAAGCAGATTATTTTAGCTGAGAACAAAAAGGAATCCGAATGGGAGGAGATCTTACGGCTGGTTGAGGCTTCAGGAGCTTTGAACTTCGCCCAAAAGTTGGGCAACCAATATCTGGCGAAGGCAAAAGAACAGCTTTTGTTTCTGCCTGATCTTCCACCCCGCCGGATTTTAGCTGCAATGACCGATTTTATCGGAAACCGTGACTTTTAAGGCCTTGTGTTGTAATTAGGAGGGATAGAATGCCGGAAAATAGCTCGCACGAAGAACAAAACGAGGAAAAACATGAAGCCATGCCTTTGCTGAAACATCTTGAAGAACTGCGAAGGGTCATAATTGTTTCCCTGGTTGTTATTACAGTTGCCAGCATTGCAGCCTTCTTTTTCGTGGATCAAATTCTTGCGGTTCTGACAAAGCCTGTTCGAGATTTAGGCTACACCCCTGTAGTTACCGCGATAACAGAGGGCATTTTTACAAAATTTAAAGTTGCCTTATTAGCAGGTGCCATTTTGGCCTCCCCGGTTGTGCTCTGGCAGTTCTGGCGTTTTTTTGTTCCTGCTCTTTATCCCTACGAAAAAAGATATGTTTTAAAGCTGGTCCCCATTTCCATTTTGCTTTTTGCAGGGGGGGTGCTTTTTGCTTATTTTGCGGTTTTTCCGCTGGCGGTATACTTTTTAATTAAGCTTGCCGGCGGATTTGAACCAATGCTTACTATCAGCAAATATTTCTCCTTCACTCTCACTTTTCTAATTCCCTTTGGGTTGATTTTTGAATTCCCCTTAGTTATTTACTTTCTTGCCCAGATCGGAGTTGTTACACCTGAGTGGTTGATGCGAAATCGAAAATATTCAATTGTTTCTACATTCATCCTTGCTGCAATGCTGACACCCGGCCCCGATCCTTTATCACAAATGATTATGGCAATACCCATGCTTCTTCTTTATGAAGTCGGCATTTTCGTGGCGAAGATTGTGGTCAGAAAGAAACGAGCAAAGCTTAACGAACTTGCCGGCGAAGAAGGTACTATTTAAGGTACTATTTAAAAATTTAAAAAAGAAAAATTTTTTTGGATCTTTTCGAATTTCCCCCTTAGAGAGGGGCCTTTTTATTTATATACGGCAGGAATTTTAAAGAGGACGGAGAATAGAAGATAGAGACCATTGGCTCAAAGCTTTGATTTCTTAAATTTTCTCAAGCTTTTGTTATTTTAGTTTTTGGTTGTTACATGTTAGAATGAAAAAATACAGTGGGGGGTGAGAAAAAGCAAAATTCCGGGGGGTTCTTTTTTGAAAGTGTGCAAAAATAAGACAAAGGAGTGAGGGGCTAGGTGAGATTAACAAGGCGCGAATTTCTGAAAATCTCCGGCGCCGCGGTTGCTACCTTGCCAGCCCTCGGTTTTGACCTTGCACCTGTGTGGGCTCAAGTCGGTGACTTCCGGATCAAGAATGTCCAACCGGTTCCGACAATTTGTCCTTATTGCGGGTGTGGCTGCGGGTTAGTCGTTTATGCTGCCGACGGAAAGGTAATCAATACCGAGGGAGATCCGGATCATCCCGTTAACCAGGGATCTGCATGCAGCAAGGGTGCCGCGCTTTATCAGATTTATGACAATCCGCGGCGAATGCAAAAACCCCTTTACCGTGCATCAGGTAGTGACCATTGGGAAGAAAAAGATTGGG
>DAOURU010000049.1 GCA_030627585.1 Bacillota bacterium | reverse complement strand
TTTTACTCCTGGGGGGAAAGGCGGCGGTATTCGCTTGGGGTGCAGCCCTCGTGTTTCTTAAAGACGGTGCTGAAGTATTTGGGGTCCTGGTAGCCGACTTTTCTGGCGATCTGGGTGATGGAATCACTGTTTGACTCAAGCAAGATTTTAGCTTTTTCTAATCTTACATGGGTTAAATAATCTATAAAGTTGACCCCCTGTGCTTGTTTGAAAATCCGGCTCAGGTAACACGGACTGAGAAAAACTGCTCCCGCAACTTCTTCAAGTGTAATGTCGCGGTGGTAATTATGGTGAATGTAAGCAGTGATTTTTTTCATGATGTCCTGCTGGCGCAGGTTGCGGCAATCTTGAACCAGCTTAATCAACTGTTCTACCCGGTCAAAGATCCACGCCCGGAGCTCATTTAAGTTTTCTTTCTGCCGCAGTTCTTGGGAGTAATTAAAGTTTTGCCGGGCGACCTCTTCTGTATCTGCTCCGCTCTCAATTGCTTGACGTGAAAGGACGATCAGCAATTCGAGGACACGTGTTTTCAGAAGCTCAGGATGGCTGTTTGCTTTGGAAAGAAGGTCGTCTAACAGTTTGGCAAGGCAGTTCCGGGCGTGTTCCATATTGCCAATCCGGACGCTGGATATCAACTCCCTTTCGAGTTGAAACGGGTAAGAGGGGATTCGTTCGTCAAACGGCAAAACATCGTCGATGTGAATAACCTGGTTGCCGCCGGTATAAAGCTTATGTTCAAGCGCTCTTAGGGCTTCCTGGTATGAAAGGTGAAGGGAGGTGCCCTCTGAATAAACCCTTCCGATTCCTATTGTTACGGTTGCGGGAATAAAGGGATCCTTTTCTATCTGGCGCCTGATGGTTTCTGCGAGGCGTGCCGCCCGTCTCCGCTGTTTTTCAGGGCTTTCATTTTCCCCTGGTGTTACCAGGACACCGTATTTATCGCCCTGGAGAGGGATGCACTGGCTTCGGGGAGACTCTGCAGTTAGCTCTGTTATTTTTTGATATATCTTTTGCTTGAGGATTTGGCGTTCAATTTCTTTTTTGCCGGTGGTCATCTGGAGGAAGTTGTCTATGTTAACAACCATCACTAATTGAGGGAGCGGCTTGATATCAAGAAATTCCGCTCTTTCACGGATTTCTTCGGCCAGTTTGACATTTCCTGACAGCCATTCAAAAATAAACCCTATCTTGATGTATGGCATGGCTTTCTGGAACATGGCCTGAAGGGTTTCTTCCTCCTCTTTTTCTTTTCTTTCGTGCTCCAGGGCGCTGAGCTGCTGATCGATGATTTCCAGCATTTCTGCAGGTTGGACGGGCTTTAAAAGGTAGTTCACCGCACCGAACTTGAGCGCTTCCTGGGCGTAGGAGAACTCGTCGTAGGCGGAAATTACGAGGATTTTCACCCCGGGGTGAAACTCCCTGATTAACCTGCCGGCTTTAATGCCGTCCAGCCCCGGCATTTTGACATCCATTAAGATCAGGTCGGGCTTATTTCTTTTGGCCAGCTCGACTGCTTCTTTCCCGCTTCTTGCTTCCCCGACCACGCGCACGGAGCCGGAGCGGTGTTTTTCCAGGATCTGCCTCCAGCCCTGTCTTTCCAGAATTTCATCATCGACGAGCATGACGGAATACAAATCGAACACCCCCTCCCGTAGACGCCTAGCAGATGTAGGGGAGGCATATTCTCACTGATGTGCCCTTGCCCTCCCGGCTTTGGA
The DNA here is from genome assembly GCA_030627585.1 of Bacillota bacterium. Classification (GTDB taxonomy): domain Bacteria; phylum Bacillota; class DSM-12270; order Thermacetogeniales; family Thermacetogeniaceae; genus Ch130. The sequence continues at coordinate 5,601 of DAOURU010000049.1, read as the reverse complement.
TCTCAAGGCCGTAGTTAGAACCAAAATAATGCTGAAGCCTCTGGTGTACGTGAACAAGACCTAAGCCCGTCGCGTGCCCCCGGCCGGAGCTATTTATGTTTAATTGCGAGATTTCTCTCAGTTTCTGCGGGGGGATGCCGACGCCGTTGTCTCTTATCTCAAAGAAAACGGTTTGTCCCTCTCTTTTCCCGGAGATCTCAAGCTTTCCCTTTTCCTCGAGGGGTTCCAGGCCGTGGATGATGGCGTTTTCTACGAGCGGCTGCAGGACCAGGCAGGGAACCCTTCCCTCGCTGATGCTGTCGTCGATTTCCAGGTTAACGCTGATCCGGTCGGAGAACCGCACCTGCTGGATGAAGAGATAATCCCGGAGAATCTGGATTTCTTCGGCAATTTTGACCGTGCCTTTAATATTCCGGAGGATGTAGCGAAGCGCCCTTGATAGAGCGTAGGCAAATTTCTCGGTTTGTTCGGCCTCTTCCAGCATTGCGAGCCGGGCCAGGCTGTTCAGGCTGTTAAACAGAAAGTGGGGGTTGACCTGGGACTGCAGCGACCGGTAGTTGGCTTCATTTAAGGAATTTTTCAGTTCTTCTTGAAATTTTAAAGCGCGGATAATGGTTTTTCTTTGTTCTTCAATTTGGGCTTCAAGAAGGTACTCCCTCGCTTTGCTCGCCATCTGCTCAGCAACCGCCTCCACGGTGACCAGAACCTTCTCAAGCTCATGGTGAGATAGCTCTCTTACCTGTGGAGTGCAACTTTTTGTGAGCCCAGTTCTCTTCCTAAAGGGGCCGCAGGTAATCCTGCCTATTTTTCTGGTATCAACTTCCACTGGCGCCTCAATTACCGCTAAACCCCCGGAACACGAGCGAAGTTTTGTATTTTCATCTTCAGAACCATTTTCCTGGTACCAGTCCCGGCATTCGCGACATGCCACGGGAAACTCTTCTCCTTGCAAAATCACCCTGCCGCTTTCGTCAATGAAGGCTGGTTTAATATCAAAGAGCTTTTGGAAAATTTCCTGGTGTTTTCTGTTTAAGATTAAAGAAAAACGAATACGAGGCTCTTTTTGCTTTTCTTCCTTTAAAAGTTCCCTGACTTTTTGCACTACGTTTGTGCCGTATTTTACGTAGGCATCCGCTCCTATCTTATTTGCAAAGCTCTGGGTGACAGGCGCTCCGCCGATGATAATTTTTACCCTCTCCCGTAACCCGGCCTCTTTTATTGCTTCGATGACATCCTTTATATTCAACATTGTCACCGTAAGCAGTGCCGAAATGCAGACAAGGTCAGGGCCAAATCTTGTGACCGCCTCGACAAACTGGGCCGGGGAGACGTTTACACCCAGATCGATGACTTCATATCCTGCTCCTTCGAGCGTAAATGCAACGATGTTTTTGCCTAAGTCGTGAATATCTCCCTCTACGGTACCTATAACAACACGCCCCTGCGTCTCGAACGCTTTTTCTTCCCGGCATTTTTCTTTTAAAACCCGGACTCCGGTTTGCATTGCATTCGCGGCGACGATTACGTCAGCAACATAGAATTCACAGCTTTGAAACTTTGCGCTAACCGTTTCCATACCGAGTATCAAGCCTTCTTTGATAATTACCTCGGGTTTAATATCTTTCTCTAATGCCTGCTCTACCAGTTGTTTTACCTTCAAAGAATCCCCCGCAATAACTGCATTAATGATTTCGTTGAATAAGTCTTTGCTTGATGCCGGGCTGCTTCTCATATTTTCTCCCCACTTTTTCAAGATGAAGGCTCCGGAATTAAAGGCTCCGGAAAGGTCAGGGAACTGGCAAAGAGGGAGTTAAAAGCGGGATAAGCGGAAAGCTCCACATATTCTACGGATTCAGAGATCAGTGCTGCACGTTGATATTCCCCGAGCGAGAGGAGTGCCGCCTTAGCTCCTGTTCCGGCTGCGTTGCCCACCCCTTTCACTTTTTCTACCAGCGCCGGGGGAAGCAGCCCGATCGCGCAGGCACTCCGCGGATTAAGGTAGTTTCCGAAGGCACCTGCCAGGAGGACCTCTGTGATCTCAGCCGTTTCGATCCCCTGCTTTTCCATCAGCACCTGAATTCCGGTAGCAATTGCGCCTTTTGCTAACTGGAGTTCCCGGATGTCGCGCTGGGTAATGAGGATCGGCCTTCCGTGGGCTGTTTGGGACTCATCGACCAGCAAAAAGGCGTTGGCGCCCTCATGCTGGACGATGTTGTTTTCGAATTTCCCTTTTAGGGAACCGATTTCGTGAGGGGAGCGGATTTTTCCTCTCTTGTCGATGATTCCCTGTTCGAGCAGCCCGGCTACTGCGTCAATAAGTCCAGAGCCGCAGATTCCTTTGGGTTTCCCCTCTCCGATTACGGAAAATTCCAGCTCTTCCCCGAATCTGACGTGGTCAATCGCTCCTTCCGCGCCTCTCATGCCGCAGTAGATTTGAGCGCCCTCAAAAGCGGGGCCTGCTGCGGCAGAACAGGCAAGCAGCCTTTCGCTGTTGCCGAGGACAATTTCCCCATTGGTCCCAATGTCAACTGCAAGCTTGATGTCGCTGCTCCGGTCCAAATCTGTAGCAAGAATCACGGCAACTGTATCCGCGCCTACAAATCCGGCAATATTGGGAAGTGTGTAAATCCTTCCTGCTTCATTAATTTCGATTCCCAATTCCCTTCCGTTTAAAGCCAAAGGTTCTTTTGTAGCTGGTGTGTACGGACAGAGGGCGAGGTTTCTTGGATTAATTCCCAGAAAAAGATGATGCATACACGTATTCCCGGCCACGGTTAAAGCATAAATGTCTTCCCGCGCCACGCCCGCCTTTTCCGCGGCCTGGCCGATGAGTTCATTTACTGCCGCCAGAATCGACCCGTGAAGTTTTTCGAGGCCGGCTTCTTCCTGGCTGATAAAGGTGATGCGCGAGATGACATCTGCGCCGTATGCCGCTTGGGGATTAAGCATTGACGCCACGTTTAAATCCTTTCCGGTCCGGAGATCCATGAGATAACCCACGACTGTGGTTGTCCCGATATCAAAAGCCATCCCCAGCATTTTGTCCCGAGTGTCGAATTTTTCGAGGCCCAGGACCTCTTCCTTCTCCAATACCAGGGTTAAGTGGTATTTGGTTTCGCGTGCGAGCTGGGGGAGTTTGCGGAGCAGGGGGAGGGGCGCGCGGAGGCCGTCCAACCCGGCGCTCGCCTTTAAACGCTCCCAGTCGGGGCGCTGGTCGTCGAGCGAAGGGGGTTCTGCTTCCGCGTAAACCTTGCGGATCCGGGGGCGCAGTTGCACGTCCTTTTCAGGAGCGATCTGGAGGATTTTTGCCTCCGGCCTTTTTTTAAAGGGGAGCTGAACGGTCAAATCGCCGTGGATTTTGGTCATGCAGGCGAGGCGGTTGCCCTGTTCGATTTCCTTTTCTTCCAGGTGCTTCCTTTCGGCGCTGGTGGGCAAACCGGCTCCGTTCAGAACTCTCACGCGGCACTTGCCGCATTTTCCTCTTCCGCCGCAGGGAAAGTCAAAGTCGAGCCCCGCGGCAGTGAGGGCGTCTTTGATTGTGGTTCCCTCCGGCACGTACATTTTCTCGTTTGCTGGTTGAAATGTAACCTTGAAGCGTTTCACAAGAAAGCCTCCTTCAACAAGGACAATTGCTGTTACTTCATTATTCTACTATTCCACTAGAGATCCTGCACGGTAAGCCTTCAGGTATTTCCGGCACATGGGGTCCCTGTTTAAGAGCAGGTTTGTGGCCATTACAGCGGTCATGAGTTGTTGATCCAGCGGATCCAGAATCGCGGCATCCATACCCAAACTCATGCAAATCGTCAAAAAGTAGCGGTTGATCAGCCTTCTTTTCGGTAAAGAATGGGAGACATTGCTGAGGCCGGAAATTGTGCGTGCTTTCAAGCGTTGCTTAATTTCCGCAAGGCTTTCGAAAAATGTAACTGCGTTTCTATCGTTCACGGCGAGTGGAAGGACTAAAGGATCAAAGTAAACGTCTTCCCGGTTCAGGTTCGTCTTTTCGGCAATTTCCATCAGGCGTTCGGCGATGCCGACCCGTTCTGCAGACGAATCGGGGATCCCCTTTTCGTCCATCGTCAGGGCAACTACAGAACAGCCGTATTCGAGAGCCAGGGGGAGGATTCCTTCCAGCCGCTGTTTTTCCAGCGAGATCGAGTTAACCATTGCCTTTCCCCTATGAGCCTGGAGCGCTCTCTTAATTGCCTCCGGGTTTGTGCTGTCAATGCACAGGGGTACGTCAACCACTTCCTGAACGGCGCGTACCAGCCACTCCATGTCGGCGGGCTCGTTTTCGACGCCCATCGCTGTGTTTACATCAAGCATTTCGGCACCTGCTTCCACCTGCCGGCGGGCCAGTCCCTGAATAAAGTTTTTATCCTTGCTCTTAATGGCCTCCCGTACCCGCGAAATTGTACTGTTCAGTTTTTCTCCGATAATCAGCAACGACCATCAACCTCCAGGTATTAAAGTTCATTAAATTCCGGTTTTAATATTGGGTAAAAACATTTCTTTAGTAATTTCCTCACCCGGCTCCAGGACAAGATAATTCTCGTCCCAGGGCCCGTGGAAAAGTTTCTCCAACATAAACAGAGAGCCGGGGATAATTTCGAACCTTAATTCAAATGTCTCTGCAACCTTTTTGGCGTAGGCTACATAAGGACTCAATTCGTAAGTCCCGGTGTCGATCAGGGCAATTCTCGTATAATTTTTCATAATTTCACGTGCCACCCACTGGGCGGTCCGGTCATCATATTTTCTTGTCCACTGGTGCTGGCGCGTAAAAATTGATAAAGGATCCTCCCCGTGCTCTATCCAGCCTTTCGTTAAGTAATAGGTGCCCGGGTCCTTAGTTAACTCCTTTTTGTACACCTCGGTGGAGCCCAAAAATAAGGCGATACAGTCATCGGTCTTCGGCATCACAATTCTGCTTTTTTCCGATTTTAAACCGACCACGCCCTCGGAACACAGGCCGTACCCGAGCAGGATTAAATCCCGCTTCCCTTCGCGGTCCAGCGCGCCTAAGATGTCCCGGAGTTTTCTATTAAGCTCTTTAGGAAAAAGATGAAGACCGAACTCGATTACCTTGGCTTCTACGTTAGGAGGCACTTTATCTTCGATTTCCGGAGCCAGGGTCTCACAAATAAGCAGCACCGCATTTTTTTGTTCCATCAAATACCCCCCTTAAAATCCCCCGGAAATTTTTGAGGGGCCGGTATGACCCGGCCCCGTGTAACTCTTTTACTCTCCCCGGGCATACTCCATCGCAGCATCGAAAACTGCAACAATGTTCTCCGGCGGGGTTTCCGGTTCGATATTGTGAGATGCGGCAAGGATATAGCGGCTGCCTTCAAAGATCGCGAGCGTTTCTTTGACTCTTTTTTTAATTTCCGCGGGAGTGCCGAAGCTTACCAGGCGCTGGATGTCAATCCCGCCGTGCAGGCAGATCCGGTCCCCGTATTCTTTCTTTAGCCGCCATGACTCCATCTTGTTGGCAAGGGGCTGAAGCGGATTAATGATATCGAAACCACAGTCGATGAAATCTGGTATCAAGTCAAACACAGAACCACAGCAGTGGTACTGGACCTTTACATGAGGAAG
>DAOURU010000252.1 GCA_030627585.1 Bacillota bacterium | reverse complement strand
CTCTGGTTCCGGTTGCCAATGGTGCTTTTAAAAAAAACTTCAAACGGATTCTTTTTTCAAGTAAATGCAGATGTTCGGGTTCAACTACAAATTCAAGATCTTCTTTAGGACCAACTCCTACTGTTGGAAATTCTCCTCTCCAAACCGGCAGCGTTAAGAGGGGTTCTCCTTTGCTTGCGATTTTAAACCAGTTGCATTTCTTGAATCCGTAATTTAAAAGCTTTAAAGTGTCCTCATAACGATCATTGCTCCGAAGTACGACACTAACTAAAATCCGACCGTTACTTTGTGCTGCAGCCACCAGGCACTGACCCGCAGCATTTGTTGTTCCGGTCTTTACTCCAATAATTTGCATTTCGGGGTACGAACTCCAAAGCAACCTGTTTGTATTGCTTAGGCCTACCGGGTATCCTGTTCTTAACTCATGAATAACTCCTGTTTTGGTTTTTACAATTTGTTGAAAATTTTTATTTTTTAGAGCATAGCGTGCAATTAAGCCAAGATCATACGCTGTAGAGCAATGACCGGGATGAGGTAAGCCATGGGGATTATAAAACTGACTTCGATAGGCTCCAATCACCTTGGCTTTATAATTCATCAAACAGGAAAATAGTTCCCTGTTTCCTGTTATGTGTTCGGCAATTGCTTCTGCTGCGTCATTGCCTGAATTGATTAAGGCGCCTTTAATCAAATCATAAAGATAAAAGCAGTCACCTTCTTTTAAATAAAGACTAGATCCTTCCGTATAAGCAGCACGCCGGCTAATTAAAACAATTTCCCCTTTTGATTTTAGCTCTAGTCCAAGCAGGGCAGTGAGAATTTTTGTAGTACTTGCAGGAGGGCGCTTTTGCGTGGCTTGATAACTGTATAAAACCTGGCCTGTGCGATAATCCATTAAAAGAGCGGCCCCAGCGGTAAGTTGCGGGAGATTGAGACTCTCCGCCGCAATCGGTCTGCTTATAACCAAGTTGGCAATCAAAAAGATTGGAAACCAAATCAGCCAAAAGTACGTTAAATTCTTCCGGGACAAAGGCATCCCCCCTGCAAGATTACTGCACAATTAGTTTTTCCAAAGGTACCACTTGATAACCTTGGTCGGTAAGACCTTGAATGATTTCGGGAAGTGCCTTAACAATTGTATTTGTCGGATGCATTAAGATGATTGCACCATTGTGTACCCTCGTCACAACTCGTGATGTAATCCATTCAGGAGGAGGATTTTGCCAGTCTAAAGTATCAACAGTCCAGAGAATTGTTCGATGCTTTAATCTTTGGGCTGCTTCCAAGACTACTTCATTGTATTCCCCGTAAGGTGGAGCAAAATACCGTGTTTGTTTCTTTGTAAGATTATAAATAATTTCCGAAGTTTGTTTAATTTCCTTAATGTTATCGTCAAGCTTTAAATTATTTACATGGGGATGAGAAAAGCCGTGATTTCCGATCTCATGTCCTGCTTTAGAAATTTTCACGACTAGTTTGGGGTTATTTTGGGCCCAGCGCCCGGTTAAAAAAAATGTTCCTTTAATCTTGTATTTATCAAAGAGAGTAAGCATTTGAGGGAGATATTCTTCTCCCCAATCTACGTTCACGGCAAAGGAAACGTATTTTCTGGCGTCACTTCCCTGGTAGATTGGCTTTTGTTTTAGAAAGGCCTGTTTCGCAGAATAGGAAGATAACCTGTAAAAACCTGAAGCGATGATAATCAAAGCCATAAAAAAAAGAGGTATTTTGCGGTTGACGCGATAAAAAATAAACACTTCCCCACCCTCCTCGAATTGCTCTCAAAGCTGATAATATATATTCGAGGAGGAAGGAAGATATTAAATGCTGTAACTACTTTTCCCGTTTTTCATTGCTATTTTTCCGATTTATTCCGAAGGCTTCTGATCGCCTCTTTGCGAGACAGGTTAATCCGCCCTTGTTTGTCAATTTCAATTACTTTAACGAGAATTTCGTCTCCTTCTTTAAGCACATCTCTTACCCTGCTTACTCTCCGTTCATCCAACTGCGAGATGTGGACAAGTCCCTCTTTTCCGGGAAGACCTAGCACACCCGGAATAATTTCTACAAAGGCTCCAAAATCCATGAGACGAACCACTTTACCCATATATATCTTCCCAATTTCTACATCTTGCGTGAGGCATTCAATGATATGGACCGCGTGTTTCCCTGCTTCCGCGTCTGTTGCAGCAATAAATGTTCTCCCGTCATCCTCAATATCAATCTGAACACCAGTTTCTTCAATAATCTTGCGAATCGTCTTTCCGGCAGGACCGATAACATCCCGGATTTTTTCGGGATCTATTGTCATCGTAATAATACGTGGTGCGTACGGAGAAAGTTCTTTCCGCGGTTCGGGGATTACCTCGAGCATTTTCTTAAGGATAAATAATCTGCCCTCTCTTGCCTGAGCAAGCGCTTGTCGCAAAATTTCTTGAGAAACTCCCTTCACTTTAATG
>DAOURU010000081.1 GCA_030627585.1 Bacillota bacterium | reverse complement strand
TACCTTTACGCGGCGGTAGGGGTCGCCGGTTTCCTCCTACTCGGGGGTCTGACCTACGGTTTCCTTAGGGCAAGAATTAAGACGTGAAGGAAGGAAACACGATGTAAATGCGGACGATAACAGAACAGAAAAGGTGACAGAAAAGGTGCCTGTCCCCTTTTTTTCATTTTCTCTCATTTTCTTACTCAAGCCTGGTGCCGCATTCACCACAGAACCGCACGCTTGTCGGGTTTTTTGCCCCGCATTTTGGGCACTTTACCAGGCTGAGCGATGCCCCGCAGTTAGTGCAGAATTTGCCCTCACCAGCAGGTTTGCCGCACTGCGGGCAGATCGTCTGCTTGCTCTCGATTTCACCAGTAAATACCTGTGTCTCTAGTGCCTTTTCTTTAACGTCAGCCACCATCTTCTCTGCCCTGGCTGCAGCCACCTCAACGCTCACTCTGGGAGCATCCTCAACGCAGAGACCTTCCTGTTCATTCCAGTCATTCTCACATACCCACTTCTTACACCGCGGACAGCGGGAGAAATGCCCCTTTGCCTCGTTCTGTGCCTCTTCAAATGCCTTCTCATGCTCCTTATGCCACTCAGGAGACATTCCACTAAATCTCTCACTGAGAACATCAGAGCCTCTTTCTACCCCATATCCGATATCGTATTTTCCCGCCAACCTGGAGGCAGCGCCGACTATACCGCCAATCCCTTTGATAAACTTCCTTTTCTTGTAGCTCTTTGACTCTACAAACCTGGTTTTGTACCCTTCTCTGCAAATATCACAGAAGAATGTAAACTGAAACCCGGCCTCTGTGCTATTGTCTGCAAAATTATCCGTAAAACCTATTAATTTACCTTCTGCCATATTTTAATCACCTCTTTGTAATGGTTTACCACATTTTATGCATTTCTCACTTATTGGTGGCTGCTCTGCCTTACACTTTCGATTCGGACAGACAACCACCAGGCGAGCATCACAGTGCTCACAGTAATCCCCAAAGAATGTGGTCTTACCGCATTTAGGACAGGAAACTTCTAGCGACAGCCCGCAGTTGCTGCAGCTTTTCCAACCCTTCCGAATAGGATTCCTGCATTGGGGACACCTTAACGGCCCCAGGGGGTTTACCTTGCTGCAGAACGGGCATACATTTGACTCCGGGGGGATCAGTTGGTTACAGTAACGGCAGGGGTGCTTGTATCCAGGCACACTTGAGCCTCCTTTCCCGCTTTATATTTAACTCAAATCTAAATCGACTTTGGGCAAACTCTTTTTCCCAAATTGAAGCCTGAATTTGGTCTCCTCACCGGAGACTATAAAAACAAAGCTTCCTCTGTGCTCAGCTTCGGTGTCAAAACTGGTTTCCATTTGATAATTCTCAAGCAGAACATTTTCACCATCTTCGTTTATCAGCCGGACCTCTTCATCGTAAAACACATAAACCTGTTTTTGAGAATCATTTTTTGCCTCAACATTAACAATTAAAAAATCCTTCCCTTCTGGGGCCTCCCGACCTTTAAATTCCTGAACTCGTTCCAAAGTGCCCACTTTAAATTCAATACCCGCGTAATTTACGGTTTTATCAATTTCTACCGTTCTGGGTTTCGCTTTAAAGACTGGCTTAACTTCTTCATCCGCTTTAAATTCAGGCAGTTCGGTTTCGACAGCTTCTCTAAATTTTTGTTCTCCTAAATCTCTCTGCTCTTTGAGCCATTTTTCGTGCTTCTCCCGATCATAATCCTGCTTTTCTCCTGTTGCTTTCTCGATAATTCTTGTAATTTCCTCAGTCCCTTGAGGAACACCCCTTTCCACCATATCGCCGAATATAAATTTACTCTGGCTCTGAGAAAGTGCTTGATAAATTCCATACGCCTTTTTGAGTCTTTGATCGACGGGACAGGGTTCCAGAATTCCCTCTTCGGTTACAGTAACCTGCTGCTTAAAACCTATGACAACCCCTTTTTTCGTCTCCTTGTGCAAAACTTCCACAGGAGCCGCTTCGGAGGCAACTACCACCGCGCCGTCTTTGCTGACATCCACCCAGAAGGGACTACTGCCTTCGGGAAATCTAATTTCGGCAGTCGGAGTTATTACTTCTTTTTCTGTGATTATTCTAAACAACCCTCTTACCAGCTCCACGCTCCTGATCAGTCCTTTTATTCCCAGAGCAAACTCGCTGTTGGGAAAAGCTGTAATCATCGTCCCTGTTTCGAGAGGTCCTGGCTCATCGCTTAGGTCAAATACATAAGAACGCGCACTTGTGACGATCCGATCCCCGTCTTTTAATCTTACCGACTTTTTAAACGGAACTGCCTCAATCAGTCTTTTCCTGCCTCCTCTAACAAGACGCACATCACCAATTGTGTATGAAATTGTCACTTCTTTTGCCACTTCATAACCCCCTAAACCATCTCTTAATGTCAATCGGCACGGTGACTGGTTATCTTCTACCGCTTCTCTGTGAACAAACCCCTCGCCTTTCAGCGCGGAACTCTGAATATTCAAATTTCATTCATCTCCAAACCCTAAATCTCCAGCACCTGGCACCCATCCAGCACCAGGTAACACACCCCCAAAGCCTACCATTTGACGAAGGCGATCAAAAAAGAGGGCCGTAAGACTACCTGGATTAAATTTTACCAACGGCAGCTTTTGAACAGCTGCTGCAGGGTTATAAAACTCCACTTCCATTTCAGAGAAGCCTTTCATTTTTACTATCTTTCCGAAAAGCTCTGTTCCAGGAATTGGCTGCGGGATAATTTCTTTGGGCCAAAGCTCTGGAGGGTATCCTTCCGGATGTTTATAATTAATACTTTCATAATTGTCAATTTCGGCATCTGCATAAGGATCAATTGACAAAAGAAGATCCTGCTCCTCTTCTGAAATTTCATCAAATTTAGGCTTTTTTGCCAATTTCCAGATCAAACCTTGTCCCAATGATTGATCTATCTCAGGGTGTTCTACAAAATATCTCATAATTTTTAAGTACATTGGGATATCCAGAACTTCGTATAAGAAAATATGTGGTATACTGGCGTCAGGGGCTGGTTTCCCTTCTTCTAAGCAGAAAGTTCTAAAGGATAACCGGACTTTTGAGTGCGGTGGAATTTTCCCTTCTGTCGGGTCATCACCAAATATTCTATCCTTCTCCGGCAACTTCGTTATGTCTTCAAGGCCCTCCGGATCAAAATCTAATTTCGTAATGTAGCCAGCCAGTTCTCCATTTGCTTGCCCTCCCTTTTTCCATTTCGCATTATCGTCCTGCGCGCTCACATTAAACCTCAGCAAATCCATAACATCTTTCTTCCACTGCTCGGGTGAGGAATGGATAACCCGGCCGATGAAAAGTCGGCGCAACTCTTGAAGTGCCGGGATCTTGGCGATGGCAAATTTATATTTCTGATACCGGGGCTCCTCCAGCCGTTCATCTGGCAGATAAACTGGCTCCCGCCTAAAGTTAATTGCAAGCATGCAGCGATTTATCTTTTTGATGAAACCATCAACTTCCCTGTCAAGGTCTTCCTTGTTCCTGAAATCGGGATAATCTTTTCTGTTGACAATTCTGAAAAAATAAGTTGCTTTCCCGCCGCTGCCTTCTGTTGACGATGCCTCCATTGCCACCGCATTCCCCGGTGCATCGGGATCTGTGCTGTAAATTGGGATCAAAAACCAGATATATTCACCTGTCAAATCCCCTAAAAGCCCACGCTTTAAACCAATGCAAATCTTTTCCTCCTGTGCCAGAGACTTCAGAAAATCGTATCCTTCCTTAACACCAACAATTTCCAGCTTCTTTTCCAATCCTGCCCAGAGTTCAGGGGAGAGCAAATCCAGATCACCTTTTCTTGCTGCTTTCCCTTCTCTCATTAACCGGGATGCCCTCCGGATTACAGAAGGGTTGGCACTTGGCAGCAGCTCTTTGAGCGATGACTGAACTTTGAGGGAAAGCTCGTTCATGACTTCAGAAAAGACCTTTAAAAAGGGGTCAAATTTTCTCCCCATCTTTGAGAGAACAATTCTTTCTCCAAACTCTGTTTCCAAAATGACCTCATAATCACCTTCGCGCACCCCGGAAATGTCGCTGTAAGGGATCCTCAAAAATTCTCCTTTCTCTGGTATGAGTACAATCGCGGTTTCATACAAACGGGCCTCACATTGGCCAGCCTGCTTTTCGCTCCCCGTTTCATCGAAACAGGCAAACTCGGCCTCAACCCCCGATTTTCTGAGCGTTTCGTGGATCAGCAGATCTTTCAAAAGAATCTCATTGCGCAGTTTAGAAAGAACCCGCAGGAAATCTTCATAGCGGTAACCGAGATCGGAAAGAACAAGGGTATCTTTTGAAGTTAAAGCAACACGAATCTTGTAGTCGCATTCCGAGATCTCAAGAATATCTCTCAGCGGGACAAGCACTGCCTCCCCAAACCTCGGAAGAATAGAAAGCGCTTCCTCCCCGATTCGCGCCTGTGCCTCCCCGCTCTCTAATTCCTGACCCAGCTCATCGCTCAGGGAATAACTCACTGAGCACTCCATAATAACCACCTGGTTGGTGTCCTCATCCACAGCCATCCCTCCCGCTACCTTTCTTTAGCCCCAGCAGGCCTCCCGCAAATTCTACGGCCAAGGGGCCGTGAAAATGATGCCGTTCCTGCGCCTTCCCTTTTTGGGTGCGCCGCAGGCCCTTCACCTCTTTAAGACTTGCTCTTTCCTGTGAATTTGGCAGCACGTGAATTTGGCAGCAGTTGAATATTTTAGCAATTCAACAAAAAGAGGGTGTTTTCCTTCCCATCCACTTTCTTTTGTCATGATGGATAACTTCAAAGCAATAAACAACCTATTTACACAAAGTAAGATAGAAACTGATCTTCATCTTGACTTAGTCCTTAGTCTAGCCTACAATGGGGTTGAGGGGTTGATAAAAATGTCCAGGAAAGTCAATATTCATGAAGCGAAGACGCACTTTTCGAAACTTCTGGCCCGCTTCAAGGAAGGGGAGGAAATTATCATCGCGAAAGCAGGTAAACCTGTTGCTCGCCTTGTTCCAATAAAGGAGCAGCCTGAAAAGCGTGTTCCTGGAAGTGCAAAAGGAAAAATTACCATTGCCCCTGATTTTGATGCGCCACTTTCAGATAAGGAAATTAGCGGCTCTTCATCGTGATCCCTTCGACCGGCTTCTCATTGCCCAGGCCCAGCTAGAAAACCTCCCAATCCTCACCGCGGATCCTCAAATCGGATGCTACGAGGTGGAAGTCATCTGGTAACCCTGTCCATACCTGTTATCCAGCCGAGCTGAATGTGAAGGTAGTATTTCTTTTGCCTCGTCAACGCAGACGCTTTCAACTTTCCTCAGAAAGACAGTAGAGGGCCTGTACTTTTTGGTAAAAGAGGTCTATCTCTTTTCTTAAACACTTAGAAATCTCTGGTACCTTTTCAGCCAAAGCAGGAGCGCGGCGTCCAGGTTGGCAGCAGAGAATCTTGTTCCCGCAGTTCCAAGAAGCCAAAACTTTGAGACCAAGGAAAACCAGTTGCTGAAAAAAGACCCGCAATACTTTAGGTTTCAGTGACCTGTCTGCCGACAGGCAGGGATGATGTTCGCCTTACCGGATTGCCTATGCAAACCCCGCCAGATGTCCTGAATTTGCTGGATACAGGGCTGGTTCGCTGGAAAGGAGGTAAGCCCCAGGGACTGATTGAGCCTCCCTCGATTCAGGGAACCAAAACAATTGCCGAGATAGTAGCGGAGGACCGGCGGTGATTTGCCTCCAGTTCTATGCCGAAGGGCAAAAAATATTGCCTCTCTCGCTGTTATGTTTGTAGTATTTGGCGACTTACTCGCATGGTCTATTGGAACCGGTCTCGGGGGAAAAAATTTTTTAAATAAAACATTTTCAGG
>DAOURU010000031.1 GCA_030627585.1 Bacillota bacterium | reverse complement strand
GTTGTCTTAGAAACCGGCCCGTACCATACGAAACACCCGCTCTTTCGCTGTCATCCCCCGACCGCGGCGCGGCGGGTTTGTGGTTAGGTGGAATGAAAGATGCTCGTTTTAACGCGCAAGCCCGGTCAGAGTATTGTTATCGGAGAAGAAATTATCGTAACTGTCCTTGAGGTGCGCGGCGACCAGGTGCGTCTTGGCGTCCAGGCTCCCAGGGAACTCCCGATTCACCGGGAGGAGGTTTACAACCTGATCCGGACTGAAAACATTGAGGCTGTTCAGGCTGATTCCCGCGCCCTCGACGGGTTGGAGAAGCTTCTCAACTCCTCCCCTTCCTCCCGCCCGCACTCCCCCGAAAAACCTCCTGAAGAAAGCGAAAAAGAATAGTTTTAAGGCGCGGGGTCTTTCCGGTTGTTGAAAAAGCCGGGAAGGTTTAAAATAGAGCCGGGAGAAGCGCCACAGCATTTAAAGTCGACCGGGTGAGGGCAATGCTGCCTCCAAGAGGACGCGAGGGGCGGGACTTCCGCTCTTATTTCAGGATTTTTAAGCTCTATCCTTTTTTGCCTGGTATAGGGTTGGTTTCTTTTTTTAGCACAGTCGGCCTGGCCGTGATCATTCCCACCCTCCCCCTTTACCTGAAAAACGACCTCCTGAATTTAAACCCGGAAGGATTTTGAATAATTTTACCGAAATAGTAATAACAAGGAGGTGAGACTGTTGAAGGAGGTTTTTATTGATATAAGCCGCTGCTTAGGCTGTAAATCATGCGAACTTGCCTGTGCCGTTGCGCATTCAGAATCTCAGTCTCTTTTTGGCTCTCTTTTTGAGTCCATCCCCCCTCGCAAGCGGATTTATGTTCATGCCGGAGATTGCTTTTCCGTTCCCCTCAACTGCCGTCACTGCGAAGAAGCCGGTTGCGTTGCTGTGTGTCCTACGGGTGCCATGTTTAAAGAAGAGCAGACAGGGGTTGTGCTTCACGATTGTGCCCGCTGTCTTGGCTGCGGATTTTGCGAAATGGCCTGCCCGTTTGGCGTCATTACCCGCGCTCCCGGAAGCAAAATTGTGGCAAAATGCGACCGCTGTCCAGAACGCGAGGTTCCCGCTTGTGTGGAAGCATGTCCAACCCGCGCCCTTCTCTTCATTACCTCTCAAGAGGCCCAGCAGGTGAAGCGCCAACATATTTCAACGCAGTTTTTTCTTCCCCGTCCTCCAGTAACTTCTGCCTAGAATTCCAAACCCGAATGTTAATTATTGAGGCTTTTAGTTGACTTGTGTGAGGAGGGACTAGGGATGAGTGACCTGAAGTCAGATGATCTGCTAAAAAAATCGGAGGCAAACCCAGCGGGAGTGCAGGGATTGTCAGGTGAAGTTTCCGAGCGGTTGCCGGGTGGTGCTGTGCTGGAAGCCCTTTTTTCCCTCCAGCGCCGTGAGGGTTACCTTTCAGAAGAGGGTTTAAGCTACCTTAGCAGTCAATTAGGTATTCCTCTGAGCCAAATTTACGGAGTTGCGACTTTTTACAACGCTTTCAGCCTCGTTCCTCGGGGCCGCCACCAGGTTTGTGTTTGCTACGGGACGGCCTGTCACGTGCGGGGAGCGCGCTCGATCTTAGAAAGACTGGAGCGAGAATTAGGTGTTAAGTCCGGGGAAACCACGCCGGACCGAAAATTCAGCTTACATCTCGTCCGCTGTGTTGGTTCTTGCAGCCTTGCTCCTGTTGTGATGGTTGACGGGAGGGTGCGGGGTCGTTTAAAAGTCGATCAGATACCTCAGCTCCTGATTGGTTATGAGTAGGAAGAAGGTGGGAGTTTGAACCACATTCTCGAAGAGCTGCGCGAGACCGGACGGGCCACCCTTTACCCAGGAAAAACGAAGATCTCTATAGGTTTAGCTACTTGTGGGCGTGCTGCAGGAGCAGATCGAGTTTATGAGGCAGTCTGCCGTTTTCTTGCAGAGCGCAGCCTGGACTGGACAGTTACCCAGGTTGGGTGTTTGGGCTTTTGCACCAAAGAACCCCTTGTGATGGTCCATGTTCCTGGTAACCCGCGTTTTGTTTATGGTCCGGTGAACCCTGATGATGTATCTCAATTCCTTGAGTTCACTTTAGCTGGAAGGGTTGAAGGTGAACTTTTGCTCGGTCGGATTGACGAAGACTACAACCTGATGTTGGATGAAAAAGTTTCTCTCTTGGATTCAGGTGTTCAAAAGGATTCCAGAGGGGACAGGGAAGGTTGGGAAGAACTGCCTCTCCTGTCGGAGATTCCTTTCTATCGCAGGCAGGTACGGGTAGCGCTGCGGAACTGTGGCCTCATTGACCCTTTCTCCCTCGCAGAGTACGTCGCCCGGGGAGGTTATCAAGCCTTGGCTTTAGTGCTTAAGGAGATGACTCCGGAAGATGTTGTTGATCTTGTTTTTGATTCGGGCCTGCGCGGCCGGGGTGGGGCCGGCTTTCTTACGGGTCGAAAGTGGGCCGCGGCCAGATCTGCACCCGGGCCAGTTAAGTACCTGGTTTGTAACGCAGATGAGGGTGACCCCGGAGCCTATATGGATAGGAGCATCCTTGAAGGGGACCCCTTCAGTGTTCTCGAAGGAATGACCATCGGAGCCTACGCTATTGGGGCTAAGGAAGGATACATCTACGTTCGGGATGAGTATCCTTTAGCTGTTGCGACATTTCAAGAGGCCGTCAGGCAAGCGGAAGGTAACGGCCTTTTGGGAGAAAACATCTTCGACACAGGATTTACCTTCCGGGTTCACCTCGTCCGGGGGGCGGGGGCTTTTGTCTGCGGGGAGGAGACCGCTCTGCTCGCTTCTATTGAAGGAAGCAGAGGGGAACCTCGACCCCGCCCGCCTTACCCGGTGGAGAAAGGGCTTTGGGGAAGACCCACCTGTATCAACAATGTTGAGACGTGGGCTAGTGTTCCGCCGATTGTTTGCCGGGGGCCCGCCTGGTACCGTGCCCTTTGTTGGAGTCCGCGGGCAAGCGCGGGGACAAAGGTCTTTTCGGTAGTAGGGCAGGTGAAGCATACCGGGTTGGTGGAGGTGCCTCTGGGTGTGACCCTATCGGAAATTGTTCACGAAATTGCGGGGGGACCGCGGGGTGGCGTCGGGATCAAGGCTGTTCAAACAGGTGGTCCCTCGGGAGGATGCATTCCCGCATCAATGTTTCACCTCCCGGTGGATTTCGAAACTTTGACAGAAGCCGGTAGCATCATGGGTTCCGGCGGTTTTGTGGTGATGGATGAAGCAACTTGCATGGTAGATATAGCCCGTTACTTTCTTGAATTTACCTTGGGCGAATCCTGCGGCAAGTGCAGCACGTGCCGGGAGGGGCTGCTTCAGATGCACCACCTTCTGGAAAAAATAACACAGGGTGAGGGAACCGTAGCTGACCTCTCGACCCTTAGGGAACTGGCCTGGCTCGTCCGGGAAGGGTCGTTGTGCGGCCTCGGGAAAACCGCGCCCAATCCTGTTTTAAGCACCTTAAATCATTTCAGAGATGAGTATCTTGCCCACGTCAGGGAAAAAAGGTGTCCTGCAGGTGTTTGCCGTGCCTTGATCAGTTTCTACATTGTGCAGGAAGAGTGCACTGGCTGCCAAACCTGCCTTGAGGAATGCCTCGCAGGAGCTATCAGTTTTCATTCAGACGGGTATTGCTTGATTGATGAAGAAAAGTGCGTGAAGTGCGGAACCTGCGCCGATGTCTGTCCTGCCGGAGCCGTACGCTGCCGCTAGGAAGGTGAGTATTTATGATCATTAACGGCCAAGAAGTAGAATCCTGTCCTGGAGAAACCGTCCTGGAGACGGCCCGTCGTTGTGGTTTTGAGATTCCTACATTATGTTACCATAAAGGATTGGGTGCTTACGGGGGTTGTCGCCTTTGCCTCGTGGAAGTAGAAGAAGGGGATCGTTCACTTCTTGCTGCTTCTTGCACTCTTCCGGCCCGTCCCAGTCTCAAAATATTGACTGAATCTCAACCTGTGCAGCGGGCGCGCCTTCATGTACTTGCTCTCCTGCTCGCACGGTGTGGCCCTCTGCCCGTCCTGCAGGAACTGGCAGAACGTTACGGAGCAGACCAGCATATCTATCCGCGTTTGCAAGAAGATGACTGCATCCTCTGCGGACGTTGTGTACGCGCTTGTGAGATTGTGGGAGCGAAGGTACTTAGCTTTACATGGAGGGGGAGCGGGAGGAAAGTTTCCACTCCCTTCGGGCGTTTCAGTGAAGAATGTCTTGGTTGTCAGGCCTGTGTAAACGTTTGTCCTACCGGGGCGATCGGTGTCCATGAAGAGCGGGATGGTTTTACCCTGATTCGCTGGAAGACGGAGCACCAGTATGCTATGTGCCGTTTTTGTGGGAGGCCTTTCGTTGCTTACCGGTTTGCAGAAAATTTTGGAAAATTCCTAAAAGCTCATGTGAGAGGTTTTCGGGGGACTGATCATTTTGAACTTTGTAGTAGTTGCCGCAGGAGCTTGCAGGCAGGAAAAATGTCTGAGGTAACTATTAAACGATAATTTCTGCTCGCAACAGAACACATCCTTGTCATCATTTGTCTATTTGCTGGTGTGATAGAGAATTTTATCTAAGGAGGAAGTTTTTATGGGAGAGAAAAGTGTTGATCGGGCATCGTTAAAGATGCTGAAAAAAGCGTCAGATGAAGGGATTGGTACTGCGTGGGACCGTCTTGAAAAACAGGAGCCTCAGTGTGGTTTTGGTCTGCTGGGAATTTGCTGCCGGAACTGCAACATGGGGCCCTGCCGGATCGATCCCTTTGAGGAGGAGCCTGGGAAGGGGGTCTGTGGGGCAACTGCTGATATTATCGCTGCCCGCAACCTCCTTCGGATGATTGCTGCCGGGGCCGCGGCTCACTCTGACCATGGGCGGGATGTTGTGACTACTTTATATGCAGCTGCCCAGGGAGAGGTGCAGGGTTATCAAATTAAGGATGAGGCGAAGCTGCATGCCCTTGCTGCTGAATTTGGCGTTGTTGCGGAAGGCAGGAGCAAGGAGGAGATTGCGCGGGACCTGGCGCGGGAGGCGATGGAAGAGTTCGGAATGGTGAAGGAGAGGCTCCAGTTTTTAAACCGCGCCCCCGAAAAGAGAAGGGCGGTCTGGGAGAAGCTGGGAATTGCACCGCGCGGGATTGACCGCGAAATCGTAGAAGCCCTGCACCGCACTCATATGGGTGTGGACAACGACTATACGAACATCACCCTGCACGGGGGGCGGACGGGTTTGAGCGATGGCTGGGGAGGGTCCATGTTCGCCACCGAGTTTTCCGACATTCTCTTTGGAACCCCGCGGCCGGTCAGGGGAAAGAGCAACCTCGGGGTTTTAAAGGAGGATCAGGTGAACATCGTCGTGCACGGCCACGAGCCCATCCTTTCTGAGATCATCGTGCTCGCGGCACGGGATGAGGAACTGCTGGCTGTGGCGCGGGAAAAAGGCGCCCGGGGGATCAATGTCTGCGGGATGTGTTGTACCGGAAACGAACTCCTCATGCGTCATGGGGTGCCGATTGCCGGGAACTTCCTCCAGCAGGAGTTGGCTCTCGTCACTGGAGCGGTGGAGGCAATGGTTGTTGATGTTCAGTGTGTAATGCCGGCTCTTGCTCAGGTGGCAAAATGCTACCATACGAAGATAATTTCTACTTCGCCGAAAGCCAAGTTCCCAGGAGTTGAGCATGTTTCCTTTGAAGAGCACAGCGCCCTTGAAATCGCCAAGAGAATCGTGCGGATGGCTGTTGAAAACTATCCAAGCAGAAAACAGGAACTGGTTCAGATTCCTGATGAAGAGATGGAATACATGAGCGGCTTTAGTGTGGAGGCGATCTTACAGGCCCTGGGCGGTACTCTCAACCCCCTGCTGGACGCTGTAAAAGCTGGGAGGATTAAGGGAATCGCGGCTATTGTGGGATGTAATAACCCCAAGACCACCCAGGACAGGGGGCACCTTACGCTCACGCGGGAACTAATTAAAAATGATTGTTTAGTTGTCCAGACAGGGTGCGCTGCCATCGCCTGCGCCAAGGCCGGCCTTCTCTTGCCGGAGGCCGCTGCGGAAGCGGGGCCGGGGCTGCGGGCTGTCTGCGAGGCCCTGCAGGTTCCGCCGGTGCTTCACATGGGTTCCTGTGTGGACATCAGTCGGATCTTGGTGGCAGCGTCTGCTGTTGCTAATGCCTTAGGTGTAGATATCAGTGACCTTCCTGCTGTAGGGGCAGCTCCGGAATGGATGTCCGAAAAGGCTGTTTCCATCGGTACGTATGTGGTCGGCTCCGGGGTCCTCACTGTGCTCGGTACAGTTCCCCCAGTGCTGGGCGGCAAGAACCTTGTGGAGCTGCTGACAAAAGGCGCCCGGGATGTTCTGGGGGCGGCCTTTGCAGTCGAAGAGGACCCTTCAAAAGCGGCTGCGCTGATCCTGGAGCACATCGCGGCGAAGCGCCAGGCCCTCGGCCTCGAACCGTAGTCGCGTGGCTTTCTTGCGAGGCTGTTCGCCATCATCTGCCCTGAAAAATATGATCCAGGTCATCCTTGCGCTCACTCTCGTACTCTTACTTGACTCGCCCTAAGACTCGTCGCAATGGTGAGCCGACCGGCTCCTATGACGCCATCCGTGGCGCATAGTCGCCTATCTCAACTTCCTGTTTCGATTCGGCTGCCGTTAGCTGCTCCTCGTCAAGGGCGAGATAACAACCTCCGTAAGGTCTTCGAGCGCAAGGATAACCCTTTATTTTCGTACTTCTGATGGTGCCGCATGAGCGGCATGAAGGTCTAATGAGAAGAATCTGCCAGCGGAAAGTGGTATCAGGGGTGAAGGTGTTCTTTCTCAGGCCGCCAAGTTTGCAATGTTGTCAGATGAAGAAATAAAGGACCTTTTCGAAAAGTGGGCAAGTGAACAGTACAGGTTTTCAACTGCTGAAGAGGCCTCCGAGTTCCTGCCTTTTGATTTGAAAATACCGAAATCTAAAGCTACTGAAAAGTTAGCAGGCATCTACGTAACGAAAAATGAAGATAAGTATGAACGTTGGGCATACATTGTCTACGAACCGCCTGCAATCGGTATATACGTAGAAGTTAAGTATCCGCCGAACAAACCTGACTTTGCCGCCGAGGTAAAGCAAATGGAAGAGGACAAGAAGGCCGGTATCTCGAAAGGTGATCAGCCTTGGGTGCTTGTTACGGTTCACGGTCTTGAGGGTATAGGCTGTGAACCTGGATACAATCTGATTCACGGTCAGAAATATCCGAGGCCGGGGTTTGTTTCATGGTGGGATAATGGGGTACTCTACACTATTTTTGGGACTCGCGGCGAGAATGGTACAAGTCTTGACACTCTTATTGGAATAGCAGAATCGATGTATGAGGAGTAATACTTCTTCAATCATGATATAGTGGATTAAAGTTTCATGTATGTAAGAATTGTCCGGGTTAAGAGACAAAAAGTATATGCAGTTGGTACTGCGGAGATGGGCATATGCACTCTAATTGGAAGAACCCCGGTTCGCCTGAGGGTGATGACGGTTTCTATGATATTCAAACAGTCATCCAGACGATGAAAAACATGGGATACCTGTGGACAATTATGACCGCCTGGTCTTGCTCGTTGTCTTAACGCTTTTAACCTGGCTGGCGGCGAGAAGCCACGGAGAAACAGCAAAATGGGCGGCGTTGAATCATACCCTGCGTTTCGGCACGACTACGGTGACCCTGGACCTGATATCCATGGTCAACTATGGATATTCCCAGCGGTTCTACCTCCCGTTAAACTTTCTGCATAAATATCCGTTTTCCCACATTATATGGTCTTTTCCCGACAGAATCGAGGACGGAATTTACGGGCTGGTCTATTTTTACGGTCCCTTTCGGGTTGAGCCGGCCCGAAGCCTAGTTACCATTTTCGGTTGAAATCCGGTATCTGCCCGAAGCAGGCACGCCCGAGCTTGCGTTTTCGCTGGAGGGCTGCAAAGACGCCCGGCCAGGCTTCTCTGAGAAAGTGAGCAACGCCATCTTCAGCGACGTCTTAACCGGTCACGTCCCCTGGACGCAGGAGCGCTTTGTCCTAACCGTCACCGACCGCAAGACCGGTATGAGCCAAAAGGCGATAATTCAGCCGGCGAAATGGAGGATTGAGCGGTACAAATTCGGGGACCGTTGGGCGCCAAGGCCACCCACGATCTTCCCCCAGGACACGGTGGTTTCCGGTTTCCTTACGTACTTCATTAAGTATTTTGACCCTGAAATAAACAAAATTTACAATAGGGTACAGACCCCGAAATGGAAGGATTACATCGTCCCTCAGGTAAAAGACACCTTTCCGTGGCATCGCATGGTGGTCAGGCATAGGGGGAAGCTCATAGACCCAAGTACAGGCCTTTGCGCCTGGGAGGGGCCGCGCCTGGGTTTTGAAAACGTCTATTCCTATGAACTGCAATACTTTGAGGAATCCGCAACACGCCCCTTTGCCCGGCAAAAACTGTACTTTGTCCGCTGGAATGACACCTGGAAGGTGCTGGATGTCGATACACTCCGGCGGGAAGCACCTTAAGAAGAAGCAAATCACTGTTTCTTAAGCCTGAGCGCCGTCGCCGTTTTGCTTGTCATCTGCGTTCTAGGTGCTGCTGCCCTGCTCTTCCCGCAGCAACTTAAGGCCCTTGGTGAACCTGTTTAAACCTTTCTCATTGTAGTTTTATTGATTGTAAAAAATAGGGGTCAATAAGTAACCTCCTATCTTTCAAATTTTATTATTGGTTTATCAACCTCCGATACGCCCAGGTATTCTTTCAAGGCGTTTTGCAGGACATGCGAAAAATTAATTTGTTTTTCTTCTGCTAGATCATTTAACCACCTGGGCAAGGTGAGCATTTTATTTACCGCTTTGTTGGCCATTTTATCGCGGATAGGCACCATCCAGACCTCGACCAGGCTGATAAATCCTCCCTCTGGTACCGTTATATCGGCCGGAGATGTGGGCTTGGGAATAGGGTCACCGTCATCCTCCAGGCCCCATAAGTGGAGGGAGAGGGCTTCTTTAGCCATTTCGTAAGCTTCTTCCAGTGTATCTCCTTCGGTTATACACCCAGGCAGATCAGGGAAGGTTACGCAATAGCCCCCCTCTTCGCAGGGGTCAAAAACTGCGGGGTAAATATACTTTACCGGGTGAGTCTTTTTACCCATACTTATTACTTCTCCTTTCGCGGAGCTCATTTTATTTTTGGATAG
>DAOURU010000249.1 GCA_030627585.1 Bacillota bacterium | reverse complement strand
TTTTCGGGGTGAAACTGGACCCCGAAAATGTTCCCCTGCGCCACCATGCTTGTAAACTTGATTCCGTACCCGGTAACGCCGCTGATGACATCCTGGCAGGCCGGGTCTACGTAGTAAGAATGTACAAAATAAAAATAAGAGCGGTCGGAAATCCCTTTAAAAAGGATGCTGGTCCGCTTTAATCCCACCTGATTCCAACCCATATGGGGAACTTTCACTCCGCCCGGGAGGCGCCGCACCTTACCCGGAATCAGATTCAGACCCTCGTACCGACCCCCCTCTTCACTGCAGGTGAAAAAGAGCTGAAAACCGAGACAGATCCCCAGCAAGGGTTTTCCTTGCGCAACCGCCTCCTGCAGGGCGCGGTCCAGCCCCTGCGCCCGGAGGTTATCCATGGCATCTCCGAAGGCACCCACGCCGGGTAAAACAATTCCCCGCGCCTGCTCCACTCCTTCCGGAGCGGCCACAATTGCCGCCTGGAACCCCGCTTTTTCCAATCCCTTCTGCACACTCCGGAGGTTCCCCATCCCGTAATCAATTACCGCAATCATCTTTCCGGTTCCTCGCTCCATTAAAGTTTTCCCTTTGTGGACGGAATTCCGGTCTCCCGGTCATTTCGGGAGACGGCCTCCCGCAGGGCGCGGGCGCATCCCTTGAAAAGGGCTTCGACGATGTGGTGGGTATTCTGCCCGGTGATCAGGCGCAGGTGCAGGGTAAGCCGCGCGTGATTCGTGAAGGCGCGGAAAAATTCCGGAACAAGTTCAAGCGGCAAACCGCCCACAGCCCACCCAGCGATTTTAACGTCATAATCTAAATAAGGCCTCCCGCTGAGGTCAACAGCAACCAGCGCCAGCGCTTCGTCCATCGGCAGCAGAGCCGAGCCGTACCGGTTGATCCCTTCTTTTGCGCCCAAGGCTTCCCGGAACGCCTCCCCCAAGCAAATTGCGGCATCTTCCACCGTATGGTGGGCGTCAACTTCGAGGTCTCCCTGCGCCTCGAGAAAAAGATCAAAAAGAGCGTGGCGCGCCCAGAGGTGAAGCATGTGATCCAGGAACCCGATTCCCGTTCCACCCTGGAAAATTCCCATCCCGTCAAGATTTAGTTTAACTTTTATCCTTGTCTCCCCGGTCACCCGTTCCGCCTCGGCAGCCCGCACTCCCACTTCCCTCTCCTCCCTTGATCATCTTATTTCATTTGCGCTGCAGGCGCCGCAGTCTCAGGGAAATGGAGCGGGCGTGCGCCTCCAGCCCTTCCGCTTCGGCCAATCTCACGATTGCAGGCCCCCAGGCCCCGAGAGTTTCCCTGGTTCCATAGATGAGGCTTGTCCGTTTGAGAAAATCTTCGACACTGAGAGGCGAAAAGAACCGCGCCGTGCCCCCTGTCGGCAAAACGTGGTTGGGGCCCGCCAGGTAGTCCCCAACGGGTTCCGGGGTATGCGCGCCTAAAAAAACCGCCCCCGCATTTTTGATCCTGCCCAGCCAGGCGAAGGGTTCGCGCAGGAAAAGCTCCAGATGCTCCGGCGCCAGTTCGTTGGCAAGCTCCAGCGCCTCCGGAAGATCCACCGTAATAACTGCAGCCCCGTAATCGGCGAGCGCCTGTCCGGCGATTTCCCGCCTGGGCAACCCGGCCAACTGCTTTTCTATTTCCTCCTGGACGCGGTAGGCAATTTCCGCAGCAGGTGTCAGCAAAATCGCGGCGGCGCGGGGGTCGTGTTCTGCCTGGGACAGAAGATCCGCGGCAATCAGTTCGGGATCGCCGGCTTCATCTGCAACTATCACAATTTCACTCGGCCCCGCCAGCATATCAATATCCACAAGCCCGAAGACGAGGCGCTTGGCAATTGTGACATAAATGTTGCCGGGCCCCACGATTTTATCGACCCGCGGGATTGTCTCCGTACCGTAAGCCAGCGCTCCGACGCCTTGAACCCCGCCGGCTTTATAGATTTCCGTCACTCCGGCCTCGGCTGCTGCTATCAAAACCAGCGCGGGAACCTTCCCGTCAGGCTGAGGGGGAGTGGCCATTACGATTTCCGGGACACCGGCAACCTTTGCGGGAAGGGCATTCATCAAAACCGAAGAGGGATAAGCCGCAGTCCCTCCCGGCACGTAAATTCCCACCCGCTTCAAGGGCAGGTAGATTTGGCCCAGGAGTTCCCCTTCAGGGCCGGGTTGAAACCAGGTCTGGAAGTGCTGCCTGGCATGAAAAGCGGAGATCCGGTCGCGCGCCAGGCGCAAAGAGGCAAGGAGATCAGGGGAAACCTCTTCATAGGCGGCCTGAATTTCCGCCTCCTTTACCCGCAGCTCCCCCGCACTGAGGTCGGCGTGATCAAATTTTCGGGTATAGGCAAGAACCGCAGCATCGCCCTGCTCCCGGACCGCGTCGAGAATGGCGCGCACCGCCGGTTCAAGTTCCTCGCCTCT
This sequence comes from Bacillota bacterium, assembly GCA_030627585.1. Classification (GTDB taxonomy): domain Bacteria; phylum Bacillota; class DSM-12270; order Thermacetogeniales; family Thermacetogeniaceae; genus Ch130. The sequence continues at coordinate 64 of DAOURU010000249.1, read as the reverse complement.
GTGTTCCCGCTCTCGCAGCCGGGCAACCAGTTGGTCTTTACTTGATACTACCTGCAACATTGCT
>DAOURU010000237.1 GCA_030627585.1 Bacillota bacterium | reverse complement strand
CGGCGCAGAAATTGAAGCGACCGAGGAAAACGGCTCCCGCTCTCACTGGCTTGCTTATTTCCCTTTTTTGGCTCAACTCCGGGCTTTTTCGGAATTTTTGTCCCAATATCTCACCAATCCCGAACTCAGCACCCAGTGCTGCTCCCTTCCGGCGCGGGCGCTCCTCTTGCAGGTTGTAAACCTGGGGGGGATCTTCCTCCCTGCTCATGCCTTTACTCCCCACCGGGGCGTATACGGCCAGGGGACGCGGCGCCTGGAAGATTTGCTGGGAAAAGAAAATTTTCAGTTAATTTTTGCTTTAGAGCTGGGTTTAAGTGCCGACACTTCGCTCGCCGATCACCTGGCAGAGTTATCAGAAATTACTTTTTTAAGCAACTCCGATGCTCATTCTTTAAAAAGCCTCGCCCGCGAGTACAATGTTTTTCGCCTTGCGGAACCGAACTGGGAGGAGTTGGTAAAGGCCCTCAGGCGCTTGGAAGGGCGGGGAATTGCCGCGAATTACGGGTTGGACCCCAGGCTTGGAAAATACCACCGGACCTTTTGTCTTTCGTGCTCAAAAATAGCGTCCGGGGAACCCCCGGTTTTGGCGTGTCCCTACTGCGGAAGCGAACGCGTCGTGAAAGGCGTGCTTGATCGGGTGCGGGAAATTGGAGATTGGTCGGAGCCCAATCATTCCCTGTCGCGGCCCCCCTATTACTACCAGGTTCCTCTTGCTTCCTTGCCAGGCGTTGGTGCAAAAACGATTCAGAAACTCCTGGCCCGATTTGGCACTGAAATAAAAGTTTTGCACGGCGCAAGCCGGAAAGAGCTTCTTGAAACTGCAGGGCCCCGGATTGGAGAACTGATTTGGGAGGCCCGGACGGGAAATCTTTCCATCAGTGCCGGGGGAGGGGGTTTTTACGGTAAGGTTTCACGGCAGAATGATTAGTTTTGCGGAAAGGGAGTTTAGACTGCTATAATGTTGAGCCGGAAACGAACCGGAAAAATTGTAACTCTCGCCGCCGATGTGAGCGGTGCCTACAAGGCCGCCCGCGCCGGGCAGGTGGTATTGATTGTTGATGTCATTGATATGGGTACGACGCTTGAAGGCGCTCTCCAGTCCGGGGCGCGCCTGGTTTTAGGAGCCAGTCCTGCTTCCTGCAAAGCACCCGTCCCGGTAAATCCCCGTGCGGTAGGAATTTACGCGGCCCGGGAAGCCCAAAAGCATAAAACAGGCATCGTTTTAATTGCCGAGCCCAGGGTGGGCAAAAATGAAGAGCGCAGGGCGCGGGCGGCCGGCGTTCTCGAAGGAATTTTAGAAGCGGGCGCGGAAGCGGGCGGGATTTACCCCAACCTTGGTGCAGAGACGGTGAAACTTGCAGATTTCCGGGATCAAATTGTGGTTGCGGTTTCTGCTTGCGGGGGTGCAGCATATGACGCGGCTTTCAACGCCGGGGCGCCTGTTGTGACGGGGACTGTCGCGCGCACCTTCGGGCATACGGGTTGGGAAAATGCCGAGGCCGCAATCGAGAGGGCGCTCCGATTTGCGGAGCAAGAGGAAAGCGGTCTTTGTATTGTCGCTTCGAGCAGCAAGTCCCTGGAGGACGTTCTGGCTGCCCAGTATTTTTTCCAGCGCATTCTGGCCCGCGGCTTTACTGCTTCTTGATTTCATAAAAAGGGGTCCTGATTCCAGGTGGAGAAACGGCGAATCTTAACTGCTGTTTTAATCGGCACGATCATGGGGCCGCTTGATGCCAGTGTTGTTTACATTGCCATGCCGGCGATTGCCCAGGTCTTTCATGTTGAACCTGCACTGGTAGGTTGGGTCTCAATGGCTTATCTACTGGTCTTAGGGAGCTTTCTCTTATCTTTCGGCCGTCTCGGTGATATATTGGGATTTAAAAAGATTTATCTTTGGGGCCTCCTTCTTTTTGTGATTGCTTCGGCTCTTTGTGGGGCGGCGCCCAGTTTGGAAACTTTAATTGTCTGCCGGGGTTTGCAGGCGGTCGGAGCAGGAATGACAATGGCGATGGGGCCCGCGATTATCACCGCCGCCTTTCCTCCTGAAGAACGGGGGAAGGCGTTGGGTTTGGTCGGTATGGCCGTTGCTGTGGGTTTAGCTCTAGGGCCGAGTTTGGGCGGTTTCCTTACCGAAGAGGTTGGATGGCGGGCAATTTTTTATGTAAACATTCCGATCGGGATCGCGGCTTACCTTTGGGGACAGCGGGTTCTTCTGGAATCGCCTGGCAGTATGCGGCAGAAATTTGACGGATTGGGTTCCCTCCTTGCTTTCACAAGTTTGGCCTCCCTTCTTTTTGTGGTCAGCCGGTGTCAGGCACTGGGGTGGTCGTGGCAGCTTTTTGCCCTGCTTGGTGCAGGAATAATTTCAGGCGGTTTGTTTATCTGGATCGAAAACAGAGTTCCAGAACCGATGCTGGATTTAAATTTGTTCAAAAGTAGAGTTTTTGCTGCGGGGATCAGCGCCGCCCTGCTTAACTTCATGACCCAATACATAATTGTTTTTCTCACCCCTTTTCTTCTCCAGCGCGTTCTGGGCTGCACTCCGGGCGAGGCGGGGGCTGTCATGACTGCCTTCCCTCTTACAGTTTTAGTTGTTGCACCTCTCGCGGGAGCGCTTTCGGATCGGATTGGACAGCGGGGG
>DAOURU010000310.1 GCA_030627585.1 Bacillota bacterium | reverse complement strand
TGGAGCAAGACCGAATAGGGAGGCAATGGAGTGGCCCGCTCCGCCTCCGGGTAGGTCGCTGGAGGCCCCAGGCAACTGGCGGTTCGAGAGAGATGATCATCGCCTTCGGTTTCGAAGGAACAGAACCCGGCTTACAGGACTGCTTGCTAAGAATAAAAAGGCGTGGGAAGCTGGCCCCTGAGGCACGTTCACCACGCCTTTTCTTTTCTATACTTATTTTCATTCATCAAAAATCAGTTTTTGTTCATGTGGCATTCTTTCCGTCGTCTTTTCCCTACCTAATTTTGCCTCTTTTTCTCCCAGGCGCTCCGGGTAACCATGAAAAATTATATTTAGTCAATGTCTTCTTTTTCGCCTAACTAACGCTTAATGATTTAAAAACTATAGTTTTGATTTTAGCGGCCTGCGCTATTTGCCCTGCTCGTTTTCGACAAAATCTTACAAAAAGCACCCGTTGACTGTTTTTTTGCTACTATGGCTATGGACTGGATGATAGTGGCAATAAACTAGTTGGAGGTGGGAAGCCAAGGTAACGATAAGCAAGTGAAAAAAGCAAATAAGTATTTGAATTGTAATATACTAAAAGCAAGGAGGTTAATTATGATTAAATTACTAAAAAAATACAAGTTATTGATGTTAGCTGTTCTTCTAGTTTCCATCAGTATATTCGGTATGCTTGGTTTTACCAGTTACGAGAAGAGTAGGGATATAGAGGAGATTAAAAAAGTTATAGTACGTGCAAACGAGCTTGAACAAAGGCTGCCTATATTGCCTGAGCCGTATGCCAAAAGCCTTGATAAGGTTCCAGATGAAGTCAAGGCAAAGTATCTAGAGAAAATTAGAAATGAATTATCGTCGGTCTTTAGCGCTTCTTCGCCGTTACTAGCGCAAAGGATCGGAATGATGACGGGCGCTGTAGAGGGACAAATAAAACAGGACTTTCGCGCAGAAGATGGGGGCGTAAAAGCGGCTGATTTTAAATCTATTGATATCGATGGCGATGTCGCTACTGTGAGCGTAAACCTTACCATGTGGTCAAAGATCACGGACTACACAACTGGGAAAAAACTTACTGCGGCGCCCGAAGGGACTATGCATTTCATCTATACTTTGAGAAAAGAAGATGGCAAATGGAAAATTACCGGGTTAACGGGAGATTATTTACCCGGCCCAGGGCATCCGTAAATCAGATTTTTAAGGGGTGGTTTTGCTTTGGGTAGGGAGCAGGGATTGGAGGCGGCGGAAGGCCTCCAGTTTTTCTTCGCGGCCCAATTTTGCCTCTTTGACGGCCTGTTCCAGGATGGCAATCGACTGGTCGTAGGTGTTCCGGTTGACGGGGTAGGGGTAGCCGTCTTTCCCCCCGTACGCGAAGCTGAACTTGGCCGGATCCTGGTAGCTGGGCCGCGCCCCGTAAGCCAGTTCGGCGATCAGGGAGAGGGCGCGGATGGTTTTGGGGCCTATCCCGGGAATGGAGAGGACCGCTTCGAAATTGGCGGGCTGCTTTTCATAGCTTTTCAGCAGCACCCGTTCCAGACTTGAAGGTTTGAGGTGTTCCAGGTATAAAGAGTGGCGGGAAGGCAGGACCAGCCGGTTGTATTCTCTTGCAACTTGTTCCGGTTTCAAACAGCCTAAAGCGGCAATCGTTTTGCGCGATTCTTCGCTTGCCCGGGCAACCAGATTGAGCACCTCTTTTTCCTTTTGATCACAGCAGATGGCGTTGTGAGGTTCATTGACAAAATCCGCGACGCGGTACCCCAGCCAGTGGTAGCGGCGGG
>DAOURU010000036.1 GCA_030627585.1 Bacillota bacterium | reverse complement strand
GCTGCTGGACGGGGTGAGCCTGAATTTTCGGATTGATGAAAGCCGTAGCGCCGTTGAGATCGAGGCGCGGGTGAAGAGCCGCGGGAAAACCGGGGTGGAAATGGAGGCTTTGACTGCTGTAAGCGTAGCTGCCTTAACGGTTTACGACATGTGCAAGGCGGTCGACAGGGGGATGGTAATCGGTGAAATCCGGCTTGTGGAAAAATCAGGCGGGAAGAGCGGCACTTTTCTGCGGGAGGGAGAAGAAGAATGGGAAAAATCGTAGCGGTATGCACGAGTGCGAACAAGGGAGAGCGTAAGGCCAATATCAGGGAGGGGATGCTGGTTGAAAATTTCGGCCTTGAAGGAGATGCCCACGCAGGCCCCTGGCACCGCCAGGTCAGCCTCCTCGCCCTCGAAAGCATCAAAAAGATGCAGGAACAGGGGCTGCAGGTAGGGCCGGGGGATTTTGCGGAAAATATCACGACCGAGGGGATTGAGCTTGTAACCCTTCCCCTGGGGACCAGGATTCGTTTGGGTGAACATGCTCTCGGGGAAGTGACGCAGATCGGGAAAAAGTGCCATTCCAGGTGCGCTATTTACTACCAGGCGGGAGATTGCGTGATGCCCCGTGAGGGGATTTTCATCCGCGTGTTAAAAGGAGGCCCCGTGAAAGTGGGTGACCCCATTGAAATCGAACCCCTGCCGGATGCCGGTGCCACCAGCCCGTTATGCGCCCCTGATTCCGCCCCGAAGGAGGGGCGGCAATGAAGGTAGCGATTTTGACTGCGAGCGACCAGGGCGCGCGGGGAGCCCGGGAAGACCGCAGCGCGGCTGTCATTAAAGAAATGGTTGCATCAATGGAAGGGGAAGTCGTCGCTTACGATGTTGTTCCGGACGAGAAAGATAAACTGGTTGCAAAGCTGATTGCATACTCCGATCACCAACAGGTGGATCTGGTGCTGACAACCGGGGGCACCGGCCTCGCTCCCCGCGACGTGACCCCCGAGGCGACCCTCGAGGTGGTTGATCGGCTCATTCCCGGCATTCCCGAAGCAATGCGCGCCGTGGGCCTCAAACATACTCCCCGTGCGATGCTTTCGCGTGCCGTCGCGGGGAGCCGCGGCAAAACCCTGATTATCAACCTCCCGGGGGGCCCGCGCGCCGTAAGAGAAAACCTGGAGGTAATCCTGCCTGCACTTCCGCATGCGCTTGAAATTCTGCAGGGCCGGGGCGGAGAATGCGCCCGCCCGGAGCATAACGAGGCAAAATAAGGAAACAAAATAAGGAAATTGGAAAGAAGAAAGGGTAAATTCCCCTGCCGGGACTTGCAAAGAGCGCCATCGCGGGACGGGCATCCATAAAAAATGGGCGGGAGCAGTGTGCTCCCGCCCGGGGTTGAGTTTAATGAGGATTAAATTTCAACCCGGATGGTTCTGTTTGTCTCTGGATGGATGAGGTGTACGGCACAAGCGATACAGGGGTCAAATGAGTGCACGATACGGACGACGTTGATGGGATTTTCCAGGTCCGGAATTGGGCAACCCATAAGTGCACGTTCAATCGGTCCCACTTTTCCTTGCGCATCACGCGGCGAGACGTTCCACGTAGTCGGAACCACCATCGCGTAGTTTTCCAGCACTTTGTTGTTGATTTTACACCAGTGACCCAAGGCGCCGCGCGGCGCTTCGATTAACCCATAGCCGCTTCCTGATGCTGGCGGATCCCAGTGCGCCGTATCGTGGATTGTTCGTTGACCCTGTGCAATCCGCTCTTCCAGATCGTCGAGCCACCTGTACATGGCGTCACGCACCATTAACGCTTCCAGGGCGCGTGCCGCATGCCGGGCTGCGGCGCCTGGTTTTACACCTTTTGCCACAAGGTCTTTCAAAGTAGCCGCGGCTTTATGTTTTACATCCCGGTTAATTGCAACCATCATCCGGGCGAGGGGCCCCACCTCCATTGGTTCTCCCTTGTAACGCGGGGCCTTAGAGTAGGTGTATGCACCCTTTTTGTCAAGCTGGAAGTTCTGTTTTCCGTTATACGGGTGCCCGCCGTCGTTGGGGTCATACCATCCGAATTTTACATCTTCACTGATATTTTTTTCGATATTTGCCGGGTTAGTGCTGCTGTTGTCGAGCTCTCCGCCGACGATTGCGCCTGCCGGGAGCAGGAAGTTCAGGTTAGTGCCGTCCTCGGGGAAGCCCCCGAAGGAGAGGTAGTTCTGGTAACCTACTCCCACGCCGGAGGTGGCAAGTTTCAGTAAGGGCCCTGTCCCGAGCGCAACAACATCTGCAACATAGGTATTTTCGATAAATGCGGACACTTCGTCGAGCAGGTACCGGAAGTTTATGATTTTATAGGAGTCGGGTAAATAGGTGACACCGCCGGGTAAAATGCTCGACTGGTGAGGTTGTTTTCCGGAGAAAAAGGCCGACATTTTCTTCGCTTTTGCCTGCATTTGGAGGGCCTTCACATAACTTTCAACACAGTGGGCGACAAGATCAAGGTCTCGCACTGTGAACTCGTCGGGTTCGTAACGGGGCAGAAGCGGGCCTGCCTGCTGATCAAGAATTAGTTGTTTAACCTTTGAAAGATACGGGTTGGAGCCATTGTAGTTTGTCAGGACGGCGACATCAAGGTAATCGAGCGCGGAAAGATGGTAAAAATGGAGCGGTTTATCATGCAACCAGGCGGCACCCACAATGAGGTTCCGCATCAGCCGGGCAAGCTCCGGCAAATTCTGTGTTCCCTGTGCCCCTTCTACGGCCAGCGAGGACGCCCAGCCGTGAGAACCTATACAGACACCACAAACGCGTTCCGTAACATAGACCGCATCGCGCGGGTCTTTCCCTACCAGCATCTTTTCCAGACCCCTGGCCATTGTAGAACGAGCCCAGACATTAACGATCTTCCCATTTGTTACCTCGGCTTCAATTCCTAAATGGCCCTCAATTCTTGTAATGGGGTCGACGACGATCTTGGCCATAGACCAGTTTTCCTCCTTTCGTGAAGCACATTAATCTCCTAGTCTTCCCGTATCTTAAAAAGCGGACTTAAACCGGGGTAGAAAGAAGGTTCGGTACACCCGGAACAAGGAGCATTGACGCCAATGCACCAGTTGGCACCGTCATTCCAGAGCAGGTTGGGGCAATCAGAAAAAGTGACATATCCTTTGCATCCTTTGTAGAACAGGCAGTAATCGATCTGTTTTGGATCGTTCCAGTCGAGCAGAAATCTTCCTTCATCATAGTGATGCTGACGCGGGCATTCCGAGTGTACGGTTTTTCCAAAGTACATAAGAGGTCTCTTGAACCGGTCTAGCTGCGGTACACCCTTGGTCAGGTAATGAATTACAGTTCCCAAGAACCATTCCGGCCTCACCGGGCAGCCGGGCAGGTTAATGAGAGGTTTATTGATTTGATATTTTTGCAGGAAGTAGTCAACACCGCGCCCCTGGGACGGGGTGGGCCTGTTAATACCGCCGTATGCAGCACACGCTCCAACCGCGAGAATTGCCGCAGCATTTTTGGCAGCATCGACAAAAGTCGCCTCGAGCGGTTTGCCTCCTACATAAAGGTAGCGTTTATCGGCAGCAGGAATCGAACCCTCTACAACCAGTACATATCCGCCTTCCTTGATGGCTTCTTCCAGAGCGTGTTCCGCCGGCTTGCCGGAAGCGGCCATGACTGTTTCATGATACTTGATTTCTACTACATCCAAAACAACATCTACCGGGTTGGGCTGGTCCCAGCAGGGACCGGCGAAACCGGAGAGCACTGATTCGCTACAACCGGTGCATTCCTGCCCGTGGAGCCATACAACCGGGGGTTTTGCGGCTGCTTGAGCAAAATCACCGGGCAACAGTTCAGCTAAACCAAGGGCCGCTGCCGCAGTCGTGACCATCTTAATGAAATCACGGCGTGTAATCATGCGCGCCTTCAGAACATCTCCAAGCTCCATTTGTAACACCTCCATGGCTTTTTTACTTTTGTACTTTGAGATAAACGACCTCTTTTTCAATTCGACAGGGCCATTCCACCAGTGGCTTGCCCTCGGTTTCGTTTTTACCCTTACAATTAAAGGTTGCATCACAGAGAGGGCAGTAAAAACTGTTTTCCGCATCTGACCACTGGAGAAAATTGTTATCCTCCGGGCATTCTGCGTGATGTGCCATGACCTCTTCACCATTTTTGTAAATATATACAGGATGACCGGAACTGAAAACTACGCGGGGTCGCTTTCCGAGCTCTTCGTACCTGCAGACCGGTGTCCATTTTTCTTCCTCAATAAAGCCCCCGATTGTTTCCTTGGCTTCGTCAGCTAAGGCCAGAAAGCTCCCGTATGCTGAAGCAAGCGACCGGAGATTTGTTTTTGATTTCAGCCAGGAAAAAAACTCGGCCCTTGTCATTAATTTTTCGTTATCCAAAATCTCACCTCAGAACCACTTAACTCCCGCAGTTTCTTATAAGAACGCCAATCGGAGCATAAACATCCGGGCTCAACAGGGGTTGTTGTTTGATTTTATAATTTGCAGGTGCTGTTTTCAGCACATAAAGAACCCGGTTCCCCTGCCCGTAAATTTGTGCGTGATTAACTCCGGCTGCCTTCAATTCTTTTATCCGCTGCTCGGCCAGGGCACGCATTTCTCCCTCGGTGCCGAAATTCAAGGCCCCCGTTGGGCAAGCGGCTACGCAAGCGGGCTCCAGTCCTTTTGCGATTCTGTCAGAGCACAGAGTACACTTGAACATCTTGTTGGCCCGGCTCCCAACTTTGGGCACTTGATACGGACAGAGAAACTCGCAGGTCCGGCAGCCTTGACAAGCGTGCCATTTGCGCGCAATTGTACCAAGCTCTGTCCGGAAGATGGCTTGATGCGGACAGACCTCCATACAGACAGGTTCTTTGCAATGCATACACTGAAGTTTTGCAAAATAAAACTTGACACTATTTCTTTCCACAACTTCATTAAACGATACCCGGCACCAAGTATAGGGCAGAAGGGCAGGGGGATTCTCATAGCTTCCTGTAAACTGGGTTAATTCTGCAGGGAGTTGATTCCAGTTCTTGCACGCGACCTGACAACCTCGACAGCCCGTACACCTGGAGGTATCAATTAAGACTGTGTTTTTCATTTACCCTGCCCTCCTTATACTGCACAAAAATGCTTTGTACTCGGGGATTGAAGTATTGGCATCACCAACGTGTGCCGTTAACAGGTTTGCGGAATCTCCCCGCGCGTACCCCTGGTAGCCCCAATGCCAGGGCAGGCCAATCACTTCGACCGATTTCCCATTGAGCGAGAAGGGCTGCAACCGGTTCGTGACACAGGCAATTGCTTTGATCGTGTGGCGCGGTGTTTTTATTTCAACCAGGTCTCCGTTGGCGATCCCTTTTTCTGCAGCCAGTTTGGAGCTGATTTCTGCAAACATATTCGGCATTAATTCACACAACCATGGGGAACTGCGGGTCATGATCCCGCTCTGCCAATGTTCACACACCCTGTAGGTGGTACCGATGTAAGGATATTCCTCGGAACCAACTGAAGCGAAATCGGAGCCCCATTTCACAAGACACGGGTTTGTTTGCTGGGAGCTCAAAATGTTTTTTACAGGGCTTTCCATCGGCTCGTAATGTTCGGGGAAGGGCCCCTCTGCCATACCTGATGCGAAAAGCCGTGCTTGGAGCTCGGGCAGCATGATGAAAGGACTGTTTGCCGTATTTCGAGGCGGGTTGGTGCCTGCTTTAAAGTCAGGCACATCTCTTGTAAGCCATTTGGAACCAGTCCATTTTACAAGCCAGGCTTCGTTATTCCAGGGCCTTCCGTTGGGATCGGCAGCGCAGCGATTGTAAATAATGCGCCTGTTCAGCGGCCAGGCGAAGGACCAGTTCGGAAAGAGTCCGATTCCTGTCTGATCGCTGTTATCACGGCGTTTCGCCGGGGGATCGGCGTAATCGTTGTAGTAGCCTGAGTAAATCCAGCACCCGCAGGCAGTGCTTCCGTCTGCTTCGAGTTTTGTAAAGTTGAGGACAGGCTGACCGTCCGCAACGGTATAACCGTTCATTTCGACTGCTACTTTCACGATGTCGGGCTCTTCGCCGCCGCCGTAATCCCAGTCAAGCTCCAGGATCGGATTCGGGAAGACTCCACCCTTTTCGTATTCGGATCTAATTGCCCGGAAGAGCCTGTCTGCAATCCAGAGGTCGGATTTTGCTTCCCCCGGAGGCTTGGCTGCTTGATAGCGCCACTGGATCCAGCGCCCGCTGTTGGCGATGCTTCCCTCTTTTTCGTAAGATCCTGCGGCAGGCAGCAAGAAAACTTCCGTGCCGATGGTAGTCGGATCTACACCAGGACGCTTCCAGAAGACTGAGGTTTCGGTTTCGAACATATCGACGACTACCAGCCAGTCGAGCTTCCCGAGGGCTTCGCGTTCCCATTCGGCTTTCGGGCCGCCAACCGCAAAGTTTTGACCCCACGCAAATATCCCTTTTATTTCACCGCTGTGGACTGCTTCTAAAATAGCTATGTGAGAGTGATTCTTTCCGTCGAGCTTGGGCAGGTAATCGTAGCAGAAATCGTTTTCTTTCTTAGCGGATTTAGTCCACCAGGCTTTCAGCAGGCTGTTCATGAACTTGGGCGTATTCGACCAGTAGCCTGTTTTTGGTGATTTCTTCTCCAGATAATCTTTTAAAGTAGGATGGTCGGCTGCTTGGGGAGTAGCCAAATAGCCGGGAAGAATATGGTAAAGCATCGCCAGGTCCGTTGAACCTTGAACATTTGATTCACCTCGTTGGGCGTTCACGCCGCCGCCGGCAATCCCGATGTTCCCCAGGAGAAGCTGAAGCATGCACAGGATCCGGCAGTTCTGGGAACCGTAGGTATGCTGGGTAATACCCATCGCATAGCAAATGTTGCCGGCTTTGCCTGGTTTTCCGGTAGCAGCAAAAATTTTGGCTATTTCGAGGAAAGTGTTTACAGGGCAGCCGGTAATCTCTGATACCTTTTCAGGTGTATACCGGGCGTAGTGTTTCTTGAGCAGTTGGAATACACAGTTCTCGTCTTTAAGGGTCTCGTCTTTAAGGACATTGCCTTCAGCATTTTGTTGGTAGGCCCAGGTGTTCTTGTCGTACTTGGTACCATTCCAACCGGAGAAGAGGCCGTCATTAAATTTGTAATCCGGGTGAACGAGATAGGAGGCATTGGTGTAGTGCTTGACGTATTTTTCGTGGTAAAGCTTGTTTTCCAGGATGTAGTTAATGATTCCGCCAATAAAGGCTATATCTGTCCCGGGCCTGATAGGAGCATATATGTCTGCAAGAGCCGCAGTCCGGGTAAAGCGCGGGTCTACTACGATAAATTTGGCACCCTTGTCCCGGGCGCGGTTTACCCATTTCATGGAAATTGGGTGATTTTCCGCCATATTCAGTCCAATGCACATGATGACATCGGAGTTTTGATAATCAATCCAGTGGTTCGTCATTGCTCCACGACCGAACGAGTTGCCAAGACCGGCAACGGTCGAGGAGTGTCAGAGGCGGGCGTGGTGGTCCATGTTAATTACACCGAGCGCGCGCTGCATTTTGTGTAAGACGTAGTTTTCTTCGTTGTCTAAAGCAGCAGAGCCAAAGTGGGCAATTGCTTTTGTCCTGTTTACGGTAACCTCTTTGTCATCTGTTTTCTCAAAGGTCGCATCCCGGGTGGACTTGACTCGTTTTGCGATTTCTCTAAAGGCCCAATCCCAGCTTACAACCTGCCAGTTTCTGCTGTAAGGGGGGCGGTAAAGGACCTTCGTCATCCGTTTCGGGTTCAGGGTGCGCTTTCCGATGTCCCGGTCGTAAATGTTGCGCAGGTTCAATAAGGATGCGCCTTTACTGCAAAGAGTCCCTTCGCTGATCGGGTGGTCGGGGTCGCCGACAATACCGACGACTTCGTCATTTTCTACGAGGCAAAGGGCGCCGCAGCCAACAGAACAGTAACAGCAAATTGTTGGAATTTCTTTTCCCCAAACAAGAGAAGACGGTTCATTGCAAATAGCCGCCAGGCTTTCCTGAGGATCGTACCCAAAAATCAGGTAGAACGATCCAACAAGACCGGCTGTGCCTGAAAGCTTTAAAAAGGTCCGCCGGCTTATCTTAAAACCCAAAACCAATACACCTCCTAACTAAATTTACAGGTGCGATAAAATTAGGGCAGAAATCAGATTGCGCGGAGGAAAGTAACCTGATTTTTGCGCGAGAATGTCGAGATGGGGTGTTGTTAAATGCTCAAAGAAAAGAAATGGCTTTCGCTTCAACTTTGTGATGTCAACTGTCTTGAGATAGGTGCCGCATTTTTCG
>DAOURU010000007.1 GCA_030627585.1 Bacillota bacterium | reverse complement strand
TACGCCCTTTCGGAAGATGTTCAGCTTGCGTCCGACCTGCCGGCTGACTGGAGGATCATGGACATCGAGAGCATATCCGAAGGTTGCTGATCGGGAATGATTAAGTTAATCAACTTTCGCTTAAAGGGGCGTTTTGGCCACTTTTTACGGGCAGATGCGGGGGCGAGCGCCATCAGTTATCCTGTCCCCCCGCGGACGGTGATCATGGGGATAGCGGGGGCTGTGCTGGGCCTGCCCAAGGATCAACCGCAGGTGGTCCTCGAGCCTTTGGAAATAGCAATTGCCGGCAGGATTCCTTTAACGCACTGGCACAAGGCGAAGCTGCGTAAAGATCCGCCCGACTCACTTTCTTTTAAAATCAAAAGGACGCAGAAACAAGAAAAAAACACCAAGCCGGAAAAGGCCACCTTGATTGCTCAGGAATGGTTGTTCAAACCATCGTATGAAATATGGGCTGGATTGCCCGAGCCTTACCACAGCGAACTGGAAGGCCGTTTGAAGGAAAGACGCTGGCATTTCCAGCCGTGCCTGGGGCTCTCGGAGATGATGGCGGATTTAGAGTATATCGGTACCGTGGATGCTGAAAAGCTGCCGGAAGGAACTTATCCGGTGGAAACCGTTATGAGACAGGAACATGTTAAACCGGACATTGAAAAGATATATAATGATAAACTGGCTATCAATATTTTGCGAATGCCCAGAACGGTAACTCCGGAAAGGGTTTAGCGATATCTATATCGCTGTCTGGTATAGGCAATCCTTCAATTTCCAATGCTTCTAGAAACCCCTGAATAGCTTCTTGAATTCTTTTTAACGCTTCATCTTTATTTTTTCCTTGAGTAACGCAGCCAGGTAGTGCGGGAACGGTTACAGTGTAGCCGTTGCTTTCATTTTTTTCTAAAACAACTTTAAACCTTCGCAGCATGGTCTTGTTCCCCCCTTCTGTTATTTTATTATATCCCAACCTGTCACTGAATTGAAACCACGTGGCCATCATCACTACGTGGTTTTTTCTGTTCGCCCAGCATGTCTGCTGAGCCGATGGGTTGGAAGAAACCCTGTCACTAATTAAGCGGGAAGAGAATCCGTAGGCAAGGGCGTCGCCGGTAACGGCGGGGTCTATTGGTGCGCCGTAGGAAGAACGCGGAACGTAGCGCAAGCGAACCGGGGTAAACAAAAAGACGATGGGGATAAAGGCAGTATTCTGGAATTTTTCCAGAGAAGGGAACTCCCAACTACAGGGTGTTAAGGGGAAAAACTACAAAAACTGGCATCCCGGGCCGGAAAATTAAAAAACATTAATCAGACCGATTGCTTCAGATGACCTAATTTGCCCAATCCTGAAGTAGCAAGCCCGGAATCCGACTAAATTCTTTGGTATTATTTGTTACCAGGATCAGATTTTCAGAAAGAGCATGTGCGGCTATTAATAAATCATAAGCTCCAATAATCTGCCCTTTTTTCTCAAGTGCTGCACGAATTTTTCCATACGCGGCAGCAGCTACAACGGTGAAAGGCAGTATTTCCATGGGAACCAGGAAGCTGGTTAAGGCAATTTTATTCCGTTCTCTTTGTTGGCTTTTCTCAACTCCGTATTCAAGTTCAGCTAGTGTAATTGCAGAAATACATACATCTCCGATACTTAACTGTTTTAAGGTTTCAAAAACCTTGAGAGGCTTTTTCTTGATTATATAAATGCACATGTTTGTATCGAGCATATATATCATCAAAAATCATCCCGTTCTCGCATTACTGGTTGGTTTCGCTCGGGCAAAAAATCTTCTGAGAAATATTTCAGACTGGACTCCAAAGCTGTCCATGCGCTGTCTTTTGGGATTAACAGAACGATATCATTAAATTTTTTTATAAAAACCTCGGAATCATTAAACCTGTATTCTTTAGGTAACCGGACGGCTTGACTTCTGCCGTTTTCAAATATTTTAGCAATATCCATGAAAATCCCCCCCGAAGTCAGGTATATATCATAGTATATATCATAATAAAAGCAATGTCAAAATAGCTGGGCCTGCACGCATTGTATGATTTACGGAGCACAAAATGGCCGTCGGATTATCAATGATCACATGGTGAAGCTGGTACTGACTGCAGGGAACTGTTGTTACTGCCAGCGATGGGAAAACCATCGCCTTCAGCAAGAGAGCCTCGCCGGATGATTCTCGTGATTCTGCTTCTTCCAGTTCAAGCGGGCAGAATACCCAGGCTGGCCCTGGTGTATTGCTGTGGACGAAAAGCTATATATGGAACAACGACGGCGACCCGGGAGCACTTTATGATGCCCAGGGTAAGCTGGTCTCGCGGTATGAGTGATGTGGAGGTGCATTATAAATGCTCGTAATAGACCGGTTTGAGGGCGATATGGCGGTTATAGAGTATAACGGTAAAACTTTTGATTTGCCGCGCAGTCTCTTGCCGGAGGAGGACGGAATGTTTAATGAGCAACGTCTTATTTATCTCAAAAAAATGCTTCTGATTTTGAGAGATTGATGATTTTTTCTGATTTTCAACACTTTGGCCGGAGGTTAGTGGGCGGCGCGGGGGTAAACCCGGGCGGCAATGGCGATTGTGATTACCGTCAACATGATCAAGATTCCAAAGGCGGCCGGCCCGCGGGCGAGGTCGCCGCTGACGAGAAACCCCCGGAGCAGTTCCACGATGTAGGTTAAGGGGTTCACGCGGGCCAGGGCCTGGAGCCAGGCCGGCATGATCTCCACGGGGTAGAGGGCGTTTGATGCGAAAAAGAGGGGCATGGTGAAGAGCTGGCCGAAGCCCATAAAGCGCTCCCTCGTTTTCAGGACCACCGCCAGGATCATGGAGAAGCTGGCGAAGAGGACCGAACCCAGAATTACGGTGCAGGCTACACCCAGCAGGGCGAAAGGGTGCCACCGCAGGGGGATCTGCATGAAGGCGGCGAGGGCGAGAATCATCATGACCTGTGTCAGGGATCTGAAGCCTGCCGCAAGCGCTTTCCCCAGCACGAAAATACTGCGCGGGAGGGGCATCGCTAAAAATTTCTGGAGCAGGCCGAGGTCCCTTTCCCAGATGATTGCAATCCCGTAGAAAATCGAGATGAACATGGTTGACTGGGCGAGGATGCCCGGCGTTAAAAAGGCCTGGTAGGGGACGCCGCTGGTCGGCAGCGCTCTCAGGCGGCCGAAGGCCTGCCCGAAGATGAGGAGCCAGAAGGCGGGCTGGATCGCGCGCGTGATCAGTTCCATGGGATCGTGGAGAAGTTTGCGCGCCTCCATCTCCACAACGGCGGAGACGCTGCGCAGCCATGCGAGCAGGCCGCTTCCGGGCAGCGGTCGCTTGATGTTTTCTTTAGCCAAGGCGCCTTGCGAGTCTGCGGGTGCGCTGCAGTTCACGGAAATCACCCTCTTTTTCGCAAGCTCCTCCTGTATAAAAGCGGAAGGCATCTTCCAGCGTCGCTCCGGGGTTGCCTGCGGCCGCTTTTAATTCTGCCGGGTTTCCCAGCGCAGCGAGCCTCCCGTGGTTCATGATTGCCACGCGGCTGCACATCAGGTCGGCCTCCTCCATGTAGTGGGTTGTCATGAGGACGGTCAGGGGATATGCAGACCGGAAGCTGTTTAAAAGCTCCCAGACTCTTCCCCGCGCCACGGGATCGAGGCCGACGGTCGGCTCGTCGAGGAAGAGGAGCCGCGGGCGCGTCAGCATCGCCTGTCCGATTTCGAGTCGGCGCACCATTCCTCCCGAATAGTACTTGACAAGCTTGTGAGCCGCCTCGGTGAGTTCCATCTGCTCGAGAATCTCTGCGATCCGGGTCTTCTGTTCACGGCGGGACATGCCCAGAAGCTTGGCAAAGATCAGGAGATTTTCGAATCCGGTCAGGTCGCCGTCGGCAGAAAGCGCCTGGGGGACGTAGCCGAGAAATTTCCTGACCTGCGCGGCCTCCCGCCTGATGTCGTGCCCGAAGATCCGGGCGGTGCCCCCGCTGGGGGGCAACAGGGTGGTGAGCATCCGGACCGCGGTTGTTTTTCCGGCCCCGTTGGGCCCCACCAGCCCGAAAATTTCCCCTTCTCGAATTGTAAAACTGACTCCGTCTACCGCTTTTTTCGTTCCGAAAACTTTCGTCAGTTCTTCCACCTCAACCACATTTTGCAGATTCATCTTGATTTCCCTCGCCCCGGAAATTCTTTTTATCCCTTTATTTCCCAACCCTTGCGCCACTCCCGGCGCCTGCCCCTCTGCTTGCAAGCTTAACACCTCCATGTTACTCCCGCTCCGGATTTTCGTCAAATGCTTTGTTTTCTTCCCAGCCAACCAGAGCCCTCCCCCTGCACCCGGTGTGGTTCTCTTTTTCCTTTAACCCGGCCGCATAAGGAAGTTATTGTGAGACCCGTTATCCCTTGTTCTGTAATAAATAGAATTCAACTGGCGTCATATAGTATAATCAGGAAAGGAAGAACAGTGTAAGGGGGTAAAATTATGGATGCTATTTTGGCGCGGAGAAGCATCCGCAAGTACACCGGTCAAGCGGTGCCTGATGATGTTATCAAGAAGTTGCTTAAAGCCGCGATGAGCGCTCCTTCCGCATACAATGAGCAGCCCTGGCATTTTATCGTCATTAAAAACCGGCAGATTCTCGACGAGATTCCCCGGTTTCATCCTTATTCCCAGATGCTCAAAGAAGCGCCGCTTGCCATTCTGGTGTGCGGCGACAAGAATTTGGAAAAGTCGGAGGGGTTTTGGGTCCAGGACTGCGCAGCAGCAACCGAGAATATTCTGATCGCTGCCCAGGCCCAAGGTTTGGGCGCCGTCTGGCTGGGGGTCTATCCGAGGGAGGCGCTGGTCGCAGGAATGCGAAAATTATGCGGGATTCCAGAGCATGTCACGCCCTTTTCCCTGGTTTCGGTAGGATACCCGGCGGAGCACAAACCGCCGTCAAACCGCTATGATGAGGCAAGGGTCCACCACGACCGGTGGTAAACACGACCGGTGGTAAAAAAATCCGTCCAAGCCACCAGAGCGCCTCAAGCTGGCAGGCGCTGCAGATCAGTGCAAAGCCTAACGCGCGGCTCTTTCCTCCTGGACGGTCAACCGCTTGTCCAGTCGCTTAATGTCTTCCCAGACATAACGCAGTTCGGTTTTGATGCTGCTGATGTCCCGTTCCATTCTATCCAGGCGCAGCTCCATCTTATCCAGGCGCAGCTCTACTTTATCTAAACGCAGCTCCAGCTGCTTCTGTCCCTGCTCCAGCTGCTTCTGTCCCTGCTCCAGGCGATCCAGGCGCTCGTTAACGGGCTTTAACTCGTCCCGGATTACTGCGCGCAGCACTTCTATTAACTCAGAATAATCCGGCACTGCTGCTTTCCTCCTTAGAAACAGTTTGAATTTCTCCCTGCTCTCAATCCAGCCAACACCAACAAATGAAAATATTCCGTATTAATATTTTTTCATAAGAGGGTCCTTTTCCTGCTTTCTTTTCTCTGCTTGAGCAACTTTTTTGCATGGGGGCGCTCGAGTGAGGCATCCCCGGCTGTCAACAGGGCGCGCGTCCCCGAGCGCAGCAATGTAACTCCCAGAACATGGTAAAGATCCGGCACGGAGCGCAGGAGCGCAGGACCGCTGTTGAAGCTAAATTCAATTTCAAGTATAATCAGGGTAATTGTTGTCTCTTCGAGTTCAAGCTGGATCCAATCCGATAAGCCAAAAATGGGGAGGAGAGGTACTTAATGCAGGTGCGTGCACGGCTTTTCCTGATCGTTGTAATTGTTGTCGCCTTGGGCATTCTCTTCAGTATTGCAGGTATTTGGGCGGATTATATGTGGTTTGCTTCCCTGGGGTATTCAGGGGTCTTCCGGACTTTATTCCTCACCCGGTTTGGCGTTGGTCTGATAGCTTTTCTCGTTGCTTTCCTGTTTTTCTTGCTTAACTTCTGGTATGCCCGGCGCTGCTTGCCTGAACAGCGCATACATTTGGTGAACAGCCGGTTTCTGGAATTGGGGGAAAACTTTGTCCGCCGTTTTCTGTTCTCCCGTACCGGCACCTGGTTGATGTTAGGATTCAGTGCCCTTCTGGCGTTCTTGCTGGCCGGACAAGCCGGTTCCCGGTGGGAACTGATCCAGAAGTTTATTCACGCCACTCCCTTCGGAGCAACTGATCCCATCTTCGGGCTGGATGTCGGTTTTTACGTCTTTAAGCTTCCTTTTTACGAACTGCTCGGGAATTTGCTGGCTGGAGCCTTAATTTTAGTCTTTATTTGTGTCGGCCTTACCTATTTTGTTTTCGTCTCAGGCGAATTTCTCGAAGGCGGCTGGCGGGTATTTTCGCCGGTAAAGCTTCACCTCGCCCTTATTGCGGCAGGCCTGCTGGTAGTTAAAGCCTGGGATTACCGCCTGCGCGCCTATGAATTGCTGCTTTCTCCCTCGGGAACCTTTTTCGGCGCGGGGTACACCGATATCCAGGCGAGGCTTCCGGTGCTGCAGATTCTGATGGTGCTGGCGCTGCTGGCAGCGCTAATTGTATTTTTGGGAATCCTGCGGGGGCGGCTGCGCCCGATTCTCCTGAGCATTGGCGCCCTGGTTGTGGCGGCGCTTCTCCTGGGAGGAGCTTACCCGGTGCTGGTGCAGAAATTCCAGGTCGAGCCCAACGAGTTCAGCCGGGAGAAGAGGTATCTGGAACACAACATCGCGGCTACCCGCCAGGCATACGGTTTGGATAAGGTCGAACGCAAAACATTTAATCTTGAGTCCCGGACGGCGGACCGCGTGGAGCTTGCGTCATATGCGGATACAATTGCGAATCTCCGCCTCTGGGATTACCGCCCTTTAGGACAGGTCTACAACCAGTTGCAGCAGTTCCGCCGTTATTATCGCTTTGGCGACGTGGATATTGACCGCTACACAATAGATGGGAATTACCGCCAGGTGATGCTCTCGGCGCGCGAGCTTGATCAGAGAGATCTTCCCGAGCGCGCTCAAACCTGGGTCAACCGCCGCCTGCAGTATACCCATGGCTACGGGTTGGTTATGAGCCCGGTCAACGAGACTACTCCCCAGGGGCTGCCGGTTTTTATGGTCAAAGATATCCCGCCGAAGGCGCCGGCGGTAGAAATGAAAATAACGCGCCCGGAAATCTACTTTGGCGAGCTTACTACTAATATGGTCGTTGTGAATACCAAAGCAGGGGAGTTTGACTATCCCTCTGGGCAGGAAAATGCTTATACCAACTACCAAGGGTCAGGAGGCGTGCAGTTGAGCAATGTATGGCGGCGGCTGCTGTACGCCGCACATTTCCGGGATCTGCGCTTGCTCCTGACGGCGGATCTTACACCCGAGAGCCGGATTCTCTACAATCGCACGGTTCAGGATGCCCGCCGCCTGGCGCCTTACCTGAAATATGACAGGGATCCCTACCCGGTTGTTGCTGGAGGCAGGATTTACTGGATCTGGGATGCTTATACTGCAAGCGACCGCTATCCATACGCGGAGCCCCACGGGCGGCTTAATTATATTCGAAATTCCGTTAAAGTCGTGGTAGATGCGTACGAGGGAGGGATTGCTTTCTATATCAGCGATCCCGCCGACCCGGTAGTTAAGACTTACAGCAAGATTTTTCCGAACCTGTACCGTCCCCTGGCGGAAATGCCGCCTGAACTGCGCTCACACATCCGCTACCCGGTAGATTTGTTTCAGATGCAGTCTTCTATCTATAGTGTTTACCATATTGAGGATCCCCGCGTCTTTTATACCAGGGAGGCTGAATGGACGATTCCTTCTGAAAAGCATACCGCGGCGAGCCAGGAGATGGAACCCTACTATGCGATTGTGCAGCTGCCGGAAGAAACGAAGGCAGAATTTGTTCTGGTGCTTCCCTTCACCCCTGTGAAGCGCGAGAACCTGATCGCCTGGGCTGCCGCGCGCTGTGACGGCGTGCACTACGGAGAGTTGGTAGTCTACGAATTCCCCAAAGATGCTCATGTCTACGGGCCGATGCAGGTGGAGGCCAGCATTGATCAGGATCCCGATATTTCCCAGCAACTAACGCTCTGGAGCCAGTACGGCTCTGAGGTAATCAGAGGGAATTTGATTACTGTGCCCCTGGCCGGGAAACTCCTCTACGTGGAGCCGCTTTTCCTGCAGGCCGAGGAGAGCAGTTTGCCTGAGCTCAGCCGGATTATTGCCTTATATGAGGGCAGCGTGGTCATGGATAAGGACCTGGAGGGAGCATTAAATAAACTTTTTGCGTCTCCGGAAAAGGCGCCGTCGGAGACGCCGGACTCCCAGCAGCCGCAGCCGCCGGCGTTTCCCCAGGGCATGGCCGACCTTGCCCGCCGCGCCCGCGAACTTTATAAAGAGGCTGTGGAAAGCCAGCGCGCCGGCGACTGGGCCGGCTACGGGAAGGCTTTAGATGAGCTTGGCGAGGTTTTAAACCGGATGGTCTCTGCCAGATAAAGGCGCTTCATTAAGCTGCGTGCTTACCATCAATGCCGCCCCTAGCGGCAGTACCCTTAATGATAAGCTTTTTCTTAAATCCCGGGGCGTCTTCAGATTTCGTTCTCCTGCCGGCAATGATTCCACCGGCTTCGCCGCGGAAGAAAGGCTAAGGTTTTTTTACGTATGCAAAAATGTTATAATAAATTTAAAGTAAATTTGAAGCTGGAAGAAGGGCGGGGCGCCTTTGTCCCGCGGGAAAGTAAGATTTTTCTGCACGGATTGCGGGTATGAAACAGGGAAGTGGCTGGGACGCTGCCCGGGCTGCGGAGGCTGGAATACCTTCCGTGAGAGTCCGCAAAAACCAAAAAAAGCACTCTTGTCTTCGACTTCTCCTCCTGAGCTTTTAAACAGTTCCCCTTTAACTGAGGAAACCCGGTTTGACGGGCACTCCGGCGAGCTCAACAGGGTGCTTGGAGGAGGTATAGTTCCCGGTTCTGTAGTTCTTGTGGGCGGAGATCCCGGGATCGGGAAATCCACGCTGCTCATCCAGCTTGCTGCTTATGTGGGGGAACACCACGGGATTGTCCTGTATGTTTCGGGAGAAGAATCGAAACGGCAGGTTCAGATGCGGGCGCGGCGGCTCGGTGTTGCCTGTACGCGCCTCTATTTCACGGCCGAAACCAACCTTTCTTATATTTGCGGCGCGATTGAAGAGCTGGAGCCGGTGCTCGTAATCATTGATTCCATTCAAACAATGGCGCACCCGGAGGTTCCGCTCATGCCGGGAAGCATCGGCCAGTTGCGGGAATGTACGGCAGAGCTGGTGCGGCTGGCAAAACTCCGGAATTTCGCCTGCTTTTTAGTTGGGCATGTAACAAAAGAGGGAACGCTGGCGGGCCCCCGTGTGCTGGAGCACATGGTAGATGCCGTTCTTTCCTTTGAGGGGGAGCGCCACCAGAACTTCCGGCTTTTGCGGGCCGTGAAAAACCGTTTTGGGGCAACCAATGAGATTGCTGTTTTTGCGATGGGAGACACAGGTCTCGAGGAGGTGAGCAACCCCTCGGCCCTCTTCCTTGCTGAGCGTGCCGGCGGCACCCCCGGCTCTGTGGTTGTTGCCGCTCTCGAAGGAACAAGACCTCTTCTGGTGGAGATCCAGTCCCTGGTTTGCCCTGCGGCTTTTGGTTCTCCCCGCAGGGCGACGGCCGGCGTTGATTACAACAGAGTTATTTTCATTGCAGCGGTTTTAGAAAAACGGGTGGGTTTTCACCTTGCCAGCCAGGATATCTACGTAAACGTTGTCGGGGGGCTGAAGGTACTGGAACCTGCCGCTGACCTGGGAATTGCCCTCGCTCTGGCCTCGAGCTTCCGAAATCTTCCGGTTGATGCCCAGACGGTGGTGCTGGGTGAAATCGGGCTCACGGGAGAAGTAAGAGCGGTAGGCCGGGTCGAGCAGCGTTTGAAAGAGGCCCGCCGCCTGGGATTCCGGCGGTTAATCGTTCCAGAACGCGGCTTGGGGCTGCGGGAACGGTACGAGGATCTCGAGTTGCTCGGGGTCAAAACAGTTCAAGAAGCGCTTGAACTAGGGATTTAGATAGTCGGGAGGAACGCAGGTGAAAGAAGAACAAGTCCAAGAGGAAAAGGAACAAGAAGAAAAGCCGCAAAAAAGCAGAAGCGTCAGAGAAGGCCCCAAAGAAAAAGAATCTCCGAAAGAAAAGGAACCCGCCCGCGAAAGCTCGAAAGAGGCGAAGGAGGCGCGTGAGGGGAAAGACGACCGGCTGGAAAAAAAGGAGGGCCGGGAGGAAAAGGATGACAGCCTGCTCAAAGCTTTAAAGATGGTCGCCCCGGGCACACCCCTGCGCGAGGGTCTGGAGAGCATCCTGCGGGCGAAAATGGGAGCTTTAATCGTCGTCGGGGACAGTCCGGAGATTTTAAGTCTGGTTGAAGGAGGCTTTCAGATTGATACAGAATTTACCCCGCCCAGTTTATACGAATTGGCGAAGATGGACGGGGCCATCATTTTGAGCCACGATGCCAGGCGGATCTTGTATGCAAATACCCAACTGATTCCGGACCCCCATATTCCCTCGTTGGAGACCGGAATCAGGCACCGGACGGCAGAGCGCGTGGCGTGCCAGACAGGCGCTTTGGTGATCGCCATTTCCCAGCGCCGGGGTGTCATTACCCTGTACAAAGGAACGATTCGCTACAGCCTGCGGGATATCAGCGTCATTCTCTCCAAGGCCAACCAGGCCATCCAAACCCTCGAAAAATACAAGGGGGTTTTTGATAAGGCCGTTGTCAATTTAACCGCGCTTGAGTTTGAAGACCTGGTGACGGTTTACGATGTTGCCAAGGTCGTCCAGCGCGGGGAAATGGTGATGCGGATCGTCCGGGAACTGCAAACCTATATTGGAGAGCTCGGGGTCGAGGGGCGGCTTGTCACAATGCAGGTAGAAGAACTCGTGACAAACGTTGAGGAAGAACTCCTTCACGTCATTCAGGATTACTACGCCGGGGATGACAGAACTCCGCTTGAAGAAAAGCAGTTCTTTGCCAGCTGGTCGCCTGACGAACTCCTCGATTTAACCAATATCAGCCGGGCTTTGGGTTATGGAGCCGCTGCCAGCGTCCTGGATCTCACAGTTTTCCCGCGCGGCTACCGGATCCTGCAAAAAATCCCCCGCCTCCCTGTTGCAGTCATTGAGAATCTCATCCAGACTCTTGGCAATCTCCAAAATATTATCAAGGCTTCCATCGAAGAGCTGGACGATGTGGAAGGGATTGGAGAAGTTCGGGCACGCGCCATTAAAAACGGCCTGCGCCGCCTGCAGGAGCAGGTAATGCTCGATCGCTATATGTGAGCCTCCTGTAAATCTGTATCAAACCTGCGTACTTGAATCCATGCCGACCGAACCTTGCCGTTTCCGGCTCGAAGCGAAAGCCGACCGACCTGCAAAAAAAGGCACCGCCAGGGCGCCCCTTTTCATTGCCTCAATTATCGATGAGTGTGTAATTTACAAAGCCACACTGCGCTTTTCTTCTCTATTCCAGTTTATCTCCTCTTCAAAATTGAGTTTTGAGACTTATTTTAATACTTATTTAACAATGGAGCCTGGTCATGCGATAAGGAAGGCTCAGGTAAAATTAAAAAACCGGAGTGTGCTGATTTTTTTATGCTCCTTGAGGAAAATATCGTAGAGGTTTAAGTCGAGGAGATTGCAGAGGGCTGTCAGATAGAAAAGGGTTTTTCCAATCTCGGTCTCGATGATTTCCCGGCAGTTCGGGCAGAGTTTACCGCGCAGGTGACTTTCAAAGTAATCCTTGAGCTCTAGGAGGGAGGCAGCGGAGGGAATTTGTTTTTTCTTCGCTTCGATACTGAGGCAGCCGCAACCGGTAACAGCTTTGACAGTGGCTCGATTGGTTCGGGTACATCCTTCCTGGAATTTCGAAAGGACATCCAGAATACTGTGGTGGCGGATGAGAAGCTCGGATACCATATTCTGAAATTCGTCACATATCAGGTCCTTCATCAGCCAGGCCTCCTCATCACTTTGTGTGTGCCAGCTATCCTAATTATAGCTGCATCTTTTCTGTCTTGTCAATTCTGCTCCGAAATTTCTCCTTCAAAATATCGGCCGCCCCTTTACGCAAAATTAAAATTCTCCTGTTTTTGACAGGAATAACTCGTATTGATATAATTTTAACATAAAGGAATTTACCTAACTAATTTCAGGAGGCCAAAAAATGTTTAAGATTGGAGATCGAGTTGTACACCCAATGCACGGCGCCGGGGTCGTCGAAACGGTGGAAAGCCGGGGGGAGGAAAAAAGGGAGTATTACGTGCTCCGGCTTTTTGCGGGGAATTTGAAGGTGCTCGTCCCGGCAGAAAAAGTCAAGCAGATCGGGGTGCGCCAGGTGATTAGTGAAAGCCAGATCCCCGGTGTTTTTAAAGTTTTGGCAAAGAACGAACAGGGCAAAACCGTTCTTAACTGGAACCACAGGTACCGGGCCAACCTTGAAAAAATTCGAACCGGAAATGTTTTTGCGGTTGCGGAGGTGGTCAGGAATTTAATGCGCCAGGAGCTAAAAAAAGGTTTATCCTCGGGAGACAAGAGGATGCTTGAAAGCGCCCGCCAAATTTTGATCAGCGAGCTTGTCCTTGCAGGCAAAATGGATCCCGACAAAGTGGAATCGCTGATTAAAAAAGTTGTTGCAGAAGGCTGAAAGAGCTCGAAAAAGGGAAAATTCTTCCCCTTGCGGGTTTCTGGAAATTTTCGTATAATGAGAGTAATGACTAACCAAAATAAGGGTATCAAGCGCAAGAAGGGAGGTGACAAGTTGGCACGCCGTATTGTCCAAATCCTTTTAGGGTTGGCAGGAGCAGGACTCGGTTTTGCGCTGGGATTTTTTTTCAACCGTTTGGACTTCGTTAAAGCCTTCATTCCGACGACGGGTTTTACCTGGTATTCTCTTGTAAGTTTTCTTGCCCTCGTTCTGGGTTTCACAACGTTTCTTTTGGCGCCCTGGCTGATCAAAGTGACCCTCCAGATGGTGCGCTTCTTTGAAGCCGCACTTCAGCGTACTCCTTTTCAAGATCTGGTCGGGGGTGCTTTAGGACTCATCGTAGGTCTTGTCATTGCCAATTTATTAGGTGCGCCTTTGGCCCGGATTCCCTGGGTAGGCGCTTACATTCCTGTCGCGGCCAGCCTGCTGCTGGGGTATTTAGGATTGAGCGTGGGATTGAAGAAGAAAGAAGAGCTGACGGGGTTGTTTTCTTTTCTCAGGCCGGGAAACAAGCAGTTGCGCAGCGAAGGCCCTAAGGGGTGCTATAAGATCCTGGACACGAATGTGATCATCGACGGCCGGATTGCAGATATCTGCCGGAGCGGTTTTTTAGAGGGAACCCTGATTGTACCCCGCTTTGTCCTGGAAGAGCTCCAGCACATTGCGGATTCTTCAGATCTGCTCAGGCGCAACAAGGGGAGGCGCGGTCTCGATATTCTGAATCAGATGCGCAAAGAGCAGGGGATGCGCGTGGAAATCAGGGATTTTGAGGGCCTCGAAAATCACGAAGTAGATGCCAATCTCATTAAAGCAGCCCGGCAGTTGGACGCTCCGGTTGTTACAAATGATTACAACTTAAACAAGGTTGCGGAACTGGAAGGCATCAAGGTTTTGAACATCAATGAGCTGGCCAACGCGGTGAAGCCGCTCTACCTGCCAGGCGAGGAAATCGGAACGGTTGATGTGATCCGCGACGGCAAAGAAGCAGGACAGGGGATTGCATACCTGGAAGACGGCACGATGATTGTCATTGAAGGCGGGAAAAAGTACATCGGCCAGAGCATTTCTGTCCTCGTGACAAGCGTTCTTCAAACTTCAGCAGGCCGGAT
>DAOURU010000212.1 GCA_030627585.1 Bacillota bacterium | reverse complement strand
TGGTCACATCCGGGTCGTCTCCGGCATCTTTAATCACCCAGGCCGTAACCCGATCTCTCGCGCCTGCCAGCCCCCCGACCGGAAGCGCGGCAACGCGCCCGCCGGGCAGGTTGACGGCAACGCTTTCCGGTTCTTCTCCGAGCAGGCCGAGCACTGCGGCGCGCGCCGCAGCCGCCGCGCAGGTGCCTGTGGTATAGCCCCGGCGCAGGGATTTTTTTTCCACACCGTTTTCCTCCAACCAGTCAGCATTTCTTGTGCTAACCTGCAAAATTTTACGGCTCACGCAGCTCAACCTCCCAGGAAACCCTGCAAGCACTCTCTCTTAAAAGAACGGCCCTTCCTTTCCTCCCTCGCAAGAGAACAGCTCTCCTTTCCCGCGAGACTTAAAAAAAATTCTTCCCTGGTTCTCGGGGGTGAATTCGCAGCCACAAACCCCCTTCTTTTTAACTCCTCATAAACATCAAGCAGCCAGGGCCTCTCCAGTTCAGCTTCTTCCAAAAGCCGGTCGTCACAAAAAACGCGCTCCGGCGCGCCTTCTCCAATCACCATTCCATCCTTCATAATGAAAATATAATCTGCCCAGGAGTAAGCCAGATCCACATCGTGGGTGGAAAAAATGATGGTCACACCCGCGCGGTTGATTTTATGAAAGAGTTCCATAATCCGGGCGGCATGCCTGGTATCCAGCCAGGCCGTCGGCTCGTCACAGATCAGCACCTGGGGCTGCATGGCCAGAATATCAGCTATCGCCACGCGCTTTTTCTGGCCGTAACTCAAAAAATGGGTGGGCCTGTCCCGGAGATCAAGAATATCTGTGGCCTCCATCGCTTCGTTTACCCGCTCCTCCGCCTCTTCCCGGGACAACCCCAGGTTGAGCGGCCCAAAAGAGACCTCCTGCCTCACGCTGGCGGAGAACAGTTGGGTATCGGGTTCTTGAAAGACTATTCCCACCTTTTTGCGCAGTTCCAGCAGGGCGGTATGATGATAGCAAACCTCCTGCCCGGCAAAATAAATCTTTCCGCGCTCCGGCTTTAAGATCCCGTTGAAATGCAGAAACAAGGTTGTTTTTCCTGCCCCGTTGGGCCCCAAGAAGGCCGTCTTTTTCCCTCGGGGGATGGACAGGTTGATATCGATCAGCGCCTGTGTGCCGTCGGGGTAGCTGAAGTTCAGCCCTTTTGCTTCCAGAACATTTTTGTCTCGCAACCACCTGCACCCCCTAAAAATTCGTTGAAGCCCCTGACCACCAGCTTATAATCAACAAAGCCAGTTCCGCAGCGGTGATCAATAATAAATTCTTGCGGGAAAAGCTGTACGATTTTTCAAGGACTTTGAGCTCTCCCGTGTAGCACCTGGCCAAAAGAGTCGTAAAAAGCATTTGGGCGTCATAATAAGATTTACTGAACAGATTGGACAGCATCAGCCCCAGCGAAAAATAGGACGTTTTCAGCGTCGCATACCCCCAGCGCGATGCCTGCGCGATATAAATTTTATCGGCAGTCTCCAAAAAAACGAAAATAAACCGGTAAACTAAAGACATCAACTCGATAAATAAAGGAGGCAGCCTGAGTTTTCTGAGCACCGAAAAGATCTCCACCATCGGCGTTGTTAACGAAAGAAAGTAAAGGCAAGACACCGCCCCCAGGGACTTTAAGAAGAGTTTGCCCGCCGCGATCAGGCCCCCGGTTGTCATGCCGAACATATAGCCTCCGATTTTAACTGCCCATAAGAAGGAGCAGGGATCCTTAGTAAAGGCAAGGGCGACCGTCAATACTCCTGTGACCAGAAAGGCCATCGGAATGAGCATTAATTTTAAATAAAACAGGACAGGTATCCGCGCCGGCAAAATGACCAACCCGGCCATAAGGAGGATAACCAGCAGAGAGGTAAGCGGAGATGAAGAAAGCAGGCAAATCATCATTGTCAGCAGGGCGAAGCTGAATTTTTCCACCGGATGGACATGGCATAATCTGTTAATATAAGCATACCGGTCTATTTTGAGCAAGTTTCTTGCTGCCTCCTTGATCTGCGGCTTACAGCAGGCACGGTTGAATTAAGGCATTTCTTGCCTGCTGCAGCCTTTTGTTTCATTAAATGCCGCTTTGCGCGCTTTCATATAACCCAAAAAATAGCCTATAAACCCGGCGCCAAGCGCAGCCTGGAGGGCAAACAACAGGCTTTCGATCTCGCCGCTGGGCGGCTCCCAGAGAGAGGTAAACCAGGGTTCGTAATCAGGCTGCGTTTGCGTGATAGCTTCCTCCGCCATCCCATCAGCACCGCCAAATTCAGCGTTTCCTTTCACCCATAAAGGGATCACAGCCAGCAAAATCACTAGAACAATCAGGATGATATTTTTTGCCCTCATCAGGCCCCCGCTCCTTTCGAAGTAAGATCCCGGCGCGAAATCACCGAAAGCTCCTCCAGTTCCTGTTTGTTGTGAACGGTTAACAGGTTAAAGATGACTACCGTCAACAAACCCTCGCTGATCGCTAAAGGAAGCTGGGTGACGGCAAAAATCCCCATGAATTTAACCAAAGATGCCGTAAACCCGCCGGCTTCGGCAGGGAAGGCCAGGGCGAGTTGAAAAGAAGTGGTTACGTAGGTTAAGAGGTCCCCCAAGGCCGCCGCCAGAAAAACTCCGAGCCAGAGAGGCGTCCCCAGCTTCACACAAAGCCTGTAGATAAGATAAGCCGCGAGGGGCCCCACTACAGCCATCGAAAATGTATTCGCCCCCAGCGTGCTGATGCCCCCATGGGCCAAAAGGAGCGCCTGGAAAATCAAAACGATAAACCCCAGCACGCTCATCGTTGCCGGCCCAAAAAGCACGGCCCCCAGGCCGACCCCTGTCGGATGGGAACAACTGCCCGTTACGGAAGGAATCTTCAAGGCCGAAAGCACAAAGGCAAAGGCTCCTACCAGCCCCAAAAGCATTTTCATCTCCGGATGGCGCTTCACTGTTTTCTTAATTGCAAGCATGCCAGCAACCAGAAAAGGAAGCGTGATCCCGCCCCAGAGCAGGCACCAAAGAGGAGGCAAAAAGCCTTCCATGATGTGCATGGCGTAGGCGTCACTCGGATAGAGGAGAAAAACAGCCAGCAGGCCTGTTATGAAAAGAATCTTTTTATACATCACAGATACTCCGGCTGGAAACCGCCCCTCCCGGTAAAGCAAGGTCATCAGTTTCCAACCAGACTCTCACTCCTTTCCTCAAATATTTTTTGGCATCTTTCGCATGTGTAAAAACAAAAACCAGGCTGAGGGAAAGAAAAACTCTGCGCTGCA
>DAOURU010000100.1 GCA_030627585.1 Bacillota bacterium | reverse complement strand
TCGAAGGGCTCAGCTGGTAAGGGCAGCAGGTTTTTCAGGTCCTCTGTAAATAGTTCTTGGATATTACTCTGTTTTAGGTAATGGGAAACAGTTCTCTCTTAAAGGACAGAGCGTATCTTGAGTAAAAACCATGTTTCTTCAGGGTGCCTTTGGCGTTTATACCAGAGCATCCCCCCTTTTGGTACCAAGCCAACCAGCATCTAACTATGCTTACAGGTAGATTTTGACAAAATTACCGTGTTTCCTTCTAGCCAGCCCGGCTATCAATGCGTCTTGTGAAGAACTTTGACGAGACGAACAGCCTGTTAGGCAAGCTAACCCCGCATCCATTTGGCAAACCTGGGGTCTTCTGTGCGAAGTCGTGCTCTCAAGCACAGACTCCTGCCACAACTAGATGCACAGCCTTACCTGTGAAACAACTACTGCATCAAGCCTGCCGCAGAGGGCCTTAAGCCCATCCGGCAGCCATGAAGAGGAGCACCTCCTTCGTTCCCCCGCACCCGAGCACGGGGTAGGCGTCCCGCATCCTGGTGAGGTTCAGGTAGGCGTCGGGCTTGTCCCCGAAGGTTCCGTCTTTCCTGAGGTACACCCCGTACCGCAGACCGTCGGTGACGATGAGCCTGGTGCAGGAGCCGCGGCTCGGCTGCTCGGCGTAGGACTGCGCCTGGGACCGGGCGGTGAGGCACGAGCGGTCCTTGGCCTTTACCTCCACGATGGCCGCCAAGTGTTCGTCGCGCCGCGGTAGCGCGCTGAAGAGGGCCAAATCCACGCCGGACCACCCGACGGCCATCTTCTGAGGCGTCCACCCGAGGGCGCGCAGGAGGGGCACCACGAGGTAGGCTGTGGTTTCGGCCTCCGAGGGGCCGCCGGTGCGCTGGTACCACCTGGCGATACGAACCAGCTCGTCTATCTCGTTGCTCAGTTGTCGAATCACACCGCTGCTAACCCCGTGGTCGAAAAGGTACTCGGAGACTTCGTTCCACTCGCTGTCCTTCGAGGGCGGGGGCAGTTCTCTCAAGGGCCTCTCGAAGGCGCTCTGGTCGACGGGAAGGCCCGCGAGCCAGTCGAGCACCGGTTTGGAATCCATCACCTGCACGGTGTCGCCAAGCTTCAGGGTGTAGGTGTCGAAGCGCTGGAGTACTTTCTCGTACCTCCAGAGCCAGCGCACCCGTCTAGTGTGCTGCAGGCCCCAGCCGTCAACGTCCCCGAACTCCTCGTGCCAGAGGTAGTCACCAACGACCTCTCCCACCCCGTATACATCGGCTGTGCCGATGCGCAATACAACCAGGTCGCCGTCCTTCAGCTCCTCGCAGAAACGCTGGAGGTCGTCAAGCTTGCGGGGTGATAAGCCCCAGTCGAAACGCAGGGCTTCAGCGCAGTCAGGCCACGGCCCCTCTGAGCCAGGGCCGTTCAGGATCACGTCCCACTCCAGGCACAGGTCCGTGTAGTTACGGTCGGCATCGCCCGCAGCAACCTGCCAGATTCTCCTGCCGGATACGTCCATGTTACCCCTCCCCTATCAAGATACTTTATTTCCCTTATAAGCCTGAGAGAAAACCCACCCCCGGCAGGCTGTTCACCGGACCGGGGGCAACAGGTTGGCCGAGCGTTGCCCCTCTGATCTCTGAGCGATCTAGATGGCAGACGGCCTGTCCGGGTCACTCCTCGAACATAACTCCATACTCAGCCGCCAAGTCTTCGAGTTTTTGCATATAACGGCGCTCTGCGGCGCGGGCATCGGAGAGGAGTTTATTGGCGATTTCGTTGATGAGGGGGAGTACGCTTTTCAGGTAACCCTCCAGGAAATTTTTTATCGTAGCGTCTTGGTCTGGGGCAGGTTCGGCAAAACAGGGCCACATAAGTCTGTTGCCAAAGCCTTTAACGTGCATATAAGACTAACTAGACCAACTGGTTCGGAGTATGAACATCTTTAATGTTTTTACCATCCGGGATATTTGTTCCACCAATTGTCACTGTCCTCAAACCCAATAAGCAGGTCATTCGCCAGAGTGATGATCTCATCTTTTAATTCAACATGCTCTCGCCATTCGGCAGGAATGCCTTCTATCCCCAAATACGCCCCGAGAATGTTGCCGGTAATTGCGCCGGTGCTGTCGCTGTCGCCGTTATGGTTTACAGCAAGACAAACGGCCTTTCTGAAATCATTTTTATATACGAGTGAGCAGTAAACGGCTATTGCAATGGCTTCTTCTCCTACCCATCCTTCCCCTAACTGCCACAGGGCATTTTCAGGGGGGTTGTTATCTTTCGCAAGCTCAACTGCCTTATTAAGCAGATCCAGACATTCTCTATTTCGGGGATATGCTGCAAGTTCCTGCATTGCTGAAATCACGGCATCCTCAAGTTCCATACCTTCTATCAAACAGCTAATAATGCAGGCATGCACCCCTGCAGGCAGGTAGCCGCCTGGATGCCCGTGGGTGATGGCAGCAAGTTCACAACCCGTTTTAAAAGCGTGTTTTTTACTGAACATCAACCCTACAGGAGCAACGCGCATCACGCCGCCACAGCCTTTACTGTTATTTATGGGCTCCTCAATCGTACCCATTTCCCCGCTTGAGAGGGCGCTCAGGCACGAACTGCCCGGAGCGCGGCGTGCGTAAAGCGCCTTTATTTTTGACACCCATCCGTCGAGATTTTCGATGATTTCCTCTCTACCCTTACATTTTATGCTCTGGGTATGAAGCCAGCGAATATAGGCGTGATAAACTACTGTTGGGATATGGCAGATCCCTTTTAAATTGCTTCGTGTAGAAGCACGCAGCAAACCTTCTGCTGTAAAAAGAGTCATCTGGGTGTCGTCGGTGATTTCGGCCATTCCGGTTTCGTTTAAAACAAGGGTTTCGATTCCCTGTTCGCCGTATCTTTTCTTGATCTCATCCAATCTCCTAAATTCAACAGGCCATCCGAGGGCATCACCTACTGCTCCCCCCAAAAGACAGCCTCTAAAAAATTCCTTGTGTTTTCTATCCAAAACCATCACGCCTTTTTATTTCTACACTAACTTAAACTTAAAGCCAGCTCACCACTCACAATTGAGGATGAAATACTTGCACTGCCCCGGCGACCACCCTTTGATCCGGCACGGCTTTCCGGCATCAGGTGAAGCCGTTGACCTGCAGATACCCTTTTCGGCGGACATACAGCAGGTCTCCTCTTTTGCAAAAAATGAACACTTGCCTGTGCAGAGTAACAGTTGCAGTTGACGCAGCACTTACCGTGACACTCTTCCGCATTATGAGTTACTCCTGGACAGTCAAAACGGATTCGCAAGATCTCAAAGGATCATGTCATTATGGGAATATATAAAATCGAGTGATTTATGTCGCTCCAACCGTGGTATGGAAGTTTACATAAATCTAAGTTTTTCAACAACCCAATCAATCAGTTCTTCCTGCTCTTCAGTTTCCGGGTGTGATCCTGCACTATTAACTTGATCCGAAGCCGCTTCCTTTTCCATCCCAAGGGCCAGCAAGATACAAACGGCAAACATCCCTGTGCGACCTATCCCGGCCCCACAGTGAACAAGTAATCAGACCATTTAGATGGCTGAGAACTACATATCGGAAACCAATATAAGGAGTAATTCCAGAAAATCCCGCGAATTTTCCCCTAACGACAATAATCGGGAGAATTTCGCATGAGAAGCCTGATACCCAAATTCAAGATCCTGAACGCCGGTGCTGCCCCGCTGGTTGCAGCCTTTTGCCGGGAAATTAAGCTCAAGGATATCATCGATGACATGGTTACCTGGGACCCTAAACAGTGCCGCCTGTCTATACTGCTCCCATAGGGTGAGACACATGGCGATAAAAAATAAGCTAAAATGTGATCATAGAGAAGAGAAATCGCTACTCCTCAGAGTTTAAAGCAAAGGTGGTCCTGGAACTCCTCCGGGAGGGGTCAACGCTGAAAAGTAAAGTCCCGCTAGGGCTTTGCCTTTTTCTCTCTTGGTTGAAGCAATTTTAAGCCCATCACCTCGATAAGCCCGGCAGCCTTCATCACGCGGTCAAGGCTTATGGGCGGTATCATGTTACACTCCTTAACATAGGTGGCCAAATACTTCTCTGAAGGGCTATCAATGCCTACCCGCTTGCAGACCAGATATGCCACCGATTCAGCCTCGAACTCCTCATTTTCCGTCGGGAGGCCTCTACGGTCAGGCCACCATTTCGAGTTAGGGGTGTTCAGGTGGCCACAGTACAGGTGGCCCAATTCGTGAGCGAGAGTTGCATAACGGGATTCATCACTCGCGTTGTCATCAAGTTCCAGTTCATATCGCAACGGTACCAGGACCATCTTAGACTTTTTTACATTGCCGAAGATGAATTCGAGTTCTCTCCCAGGTTCAGCGCATCTAATCTTCCCAGCCTGCTGGGAACCCATCTTAGCTGTGTACACAGCAACACCGTCCCGCTTGCAATTCTTGATGGTCAACCGCAGCCTGCCACCTGCGTTGCCACCGCGAATCTCAAAGGGCTTTTCCACCTCGGGAGGAAGGGGTTCTCCCTCGGTATCGGAAACATCAAACATGAACATGACCGGTCCCATAGGCTGAAGTATCACCAACGGACGCGCGCCGGGTTTGACCCTACGTCCGTACTTATACAGCCACCGGTAGGCTGGTGCCACAAATGTTGCTCCTGGCCTCTGAATGTGAACAAGCATGGCGTTAAAGGGTGAATACCAGCGAAAGCCCGCTACGAAGCGTAACATCTCGTAATAAGCCTTGCTCGATTTGTACCGGATCGTGTGGGCAAACAATTCATCCAGCGTACGCTTTGCAGCATCCCATTCCCAAGCACCTGCGGGTGAATAAAACCAATCACTCATCGTTTCAATCCCCCTAAACTCCCGTGTCCGCCATATCAAAGCTATCCTGGGGGTAGGTGTACCATTGACCCTCTACCATAACCGCTTACATTCCTTCGCTCTTACAAATGTTACGGTCTTGCGCTCAATATCGACATATTCAACAATATAGCCTGCAGCGAGCCAACCGTTACAGGCTTGAGTATGCGTCTTATCATTCGCCCACCAAGGTCTATAACTACTGGCCGAGGGGGGCAGTTTATTACCTGTAATATCCTCAATTTCCTTAAAAGTTAAGATTACATGCGGTTTACAGGATGATAGAAGAAAATCTCTTAACGGAACATACTTACTCACAAGAAATCCCCTCCCCTCCAACTAAAACCTAAGCGGACAAATTGGGCGCCCGTAGCAAACCTTCGTAACCTTGTCATTG
>DAOURU010000153.1 GCA_030627585.1 Bacillota bacterium | reverse complement strand
TACAAAGGCCGGGGAGTTTAATGTTGACGGGGTGCTTGCAGGGGATTTGGGAGGGCTCTATCTTGCCCTGCAAAACGGGTTGCCTGTTGTGACAGATTTTTCTCTCCCTGTTTTTAACGATGCTGCGATTTTCACCCTTTTAGAACGGGGCGGAGTTAGGTTTACACTTTCTCCCGAGCTAAACAGGGAGCAGCTTCAAAATTTTGCTTTCCGGGAAACAGGTTGCCTTGAACTTTTAGTGCACGGAACTCTTCCCGTCATGATCAGCGAACATTGTGTGGCAGGTGCTGTAACGGCGAAGGGAAACTCCTGTCCTCAAATTTGTCAAAGGACTGCTTGTTATTTAAAAGACCGGAGGGGGTACCTTTTTCCTTTAATGATGGACGAAAAGTGCCGCATGACCCTTTACAACGCCCGGGAATTATGTTTAATTGAATACCTGGATGATATTTTACAAGAGGGGTATGGCGCGATCAGGCTGGAACTTCGTTTTTACCGGGCGGATCTTGTCCGGAAAGTGACCGCAATTTACCGGAAAGCTTGTGATTTATTTCAAGCAGCAGGCTGGGAGAGGGATTCGGGTAAGAAAGCGTGGAATCTCCTGGCAGAAGCGGCGCCATTGGGTTTGACGCGGGGCCATTATTTGCGAGGCATTCTCAGAAAAGACGAAGGAGAGGCGGAAATTTTGGATGGATAGATATTCCTTGAAAAAACTCGAATTTAATAAAGTAAAAGAAATGCTGGAGGCTGCATGCCGCACTCCCTTAGGCATCCCCCAGGTCCGGAATTTAGAACCAGTGGGCGAATCTGCCGAGGAAATTTTGCGTAGCCAGGCCGAAACTTCCGAAGCGGTTTACCTTCTCCGGCTCCAACCTGATTTAAGTTTTGATAATATTCACGATCTTGCTCCTTTTCTGAAAAGGGCTGCGGTGGGGGGAATCCTCGAGCCGCGGGAACTTCTTCTCTGCCGGGATACCCTGGCGGCGGCAGAGAAGATTAAACACGAATTTTTGGAATTGAGGAAAAATTTTCCTTATCTTGGGGCGAGGGCGGCGGATTTAGCCGAGTGCAAACCTCTCCAGGATAAAATCAATCTTTGCCTGCTCCCGGGGAGGGAAATTGCCGATTCTGCTTCTCCCGCGCTCGCCCGCCTGCGGCATCAAATAAGAAATTTGGAGGAAAAGGCGCGCTGCCAGTTAGACGAAATTCTCACCAAACCGGAGTGGAGCAGGTTTCTTCAGGAACCGATCTACACCGTCCGGGGGGACCGTTACGTGGTACCTGTGAAGCAGGAGCACCGCAACCAGTTTCCGGGCCTGATCCATGATCAATCGGCGAGCGGCGCCACCGTTTTTATGGAGCCCCTTCCTCTTGTAAGATTAATGAACGAATTGGCATCAGTACGCGCCGCGGCGCATCAGGAGGAACTCCGGATCCTGGAAGAATTGACAAAACTGGTTGCTGTGTATCATGATGAAATTCAATTAAATCTCAAGCTCCTGGGGGAATTGGATTTTATCTTTGCTAAAGGCCGTTTGAGCGTCAAGCTCAAGGGGCGCGAGCCTCAATTTACTGAGGAAAGCTTCCTCCAGCTGCGAAGAGCACGCCACCCGCTGCTCAAGGGAGAAGTAGTTCCGCTGGATATCCGGCTGGGAAAAGACTTTGATTGTCTTGTTATTACG
Organism: Bacillota bacterium; assembly: GCA_030627585.1. GTDB lineage: Bacteria > Bacillota > DSM-12270 > Thermacetogeniales > Thermacetogeniaceae > Ch130. The sequence continues at coordinate 2,565 of DAOURU010000153.1, read as the reverse complement.
GGACCCAATACAGGGGGCAAGACGGTTGCTTTAAAAACAGTAGGTCTCCTGGTTTTAATGGCCCAAGCAGGACTCCATATTCCGGTTGCGGAGGGAACTGTGCTTCCATTTCTTCAAAACGTTTTTGCAGATATCGGTGACGAGCAGAGCATTGAGCAATCTCTCAGTACTTTTTCAGGCCACATGAAGAATATCGCCAGAATTCTTCAGGAAGCCGGAAATGAGTGTTTAGTGCTCCTGGACGAACTGGGGGCAGGAACCGATCCCGAACAGGGTGCCGCCCTCGGGATGGCGATCCTGGAACATCTCATGCAGCAGGGTGCTTTAACCATTGCCACTACTCACTACAGTGAACTCAAGGTTTTTGCATACGTAAGGGAGCGTGCTGAAAATGCCTGCGTAGAATTTGACAGTCAAACTCTCCAGCCTACCTTCCGACTCTCGATTGGGGTTCCGGGCGAGAGCAACGCTTTCGAAATTGCCCGACGTTTGGGGCTTCCCCCGGGTGTTGTGGAGCGCGCCCGGAATTTCTTAAAGCCGGAGCAGCGCGAGCTCTCGGAGTTGATCCAGCATCTCAAAGAAGACCAAACTGCTGCTTCCACGGCGCGGGACGAGGCCGAACAATTGCGCCTTGAAGTGGAACAGTTGCGCAATAAAATGAAGCGGGAAGAAGAGAAGCTCCGTAAGAAGGAAAAAGAAATTCTTACAAAGGCCGCTTGGGAGGCGCGGGAACTGGTCCGTTCCGCGCGTCGTGAGGCCGAACAGTTGATCTGCACCCTGAGGGAGGAGCAGCGGAAGCTGGGAGTTCAGGAAAGGCTCAAAAGCGCCCAGGCAGTGCGAGGCAAATTACGGGATCTCGCCGGGAGCATTGAGGAGAAACTGGATGAAGCAAGGTTCCTCCCTCCGGGAGAGGTTGCGAAAGACTTAAAACCCGGTGATAGGGTAGAAATTCCCCGCTTCAATCAGCAGGGAGTGGTGCTTAACAAACCTGCGCCTGAGGGGGAAGTGCAGGTTCAGGTCGGCGCTCTTAAAGTTAACCTTCCCATGACTGAACTGCGCCGGAGCCTGACAAAAGAAAAACCTCAATTCAAATCTGCTCCCGCGGGCTCAGAGTCTCTAGCACACAAGGCTGCTGTTGCGCCTGAACTTGATTTCCGCGGGCTCAGAGTTGAGGAGGCGCTGGAAAAGGTCGATAAATACCTGGATGCAGCCTATTTGGCAGGTCTTACCCGTGTTTCCTTGATTCACGGTAAAGGGACCGGGGTGCTGCGGGAGGCGATTCGCGATTATCTCTCCAAACATCCTTTTGTCGCTTCCTACCGCTCAGGGGGTTATTATGAAGGGGGCACCGGAGTCACCGTGGTCGATTTTAAGTAAAAATAGGCAACGATTTCACTCAGGTTCTTCCTCCCAAACTCCTTGCTCCTGTATTTTCCCTCCTTTCTTTAAAAATTCCCTCTTTATGTCCGCTATTTTTTTTCTTCGGGCTTCCAGATTGCTCCCCCCATTAATCGTTTGATTTGGTTCCCTTTGACCGGGCTGGTCGTTTTTATTCAAGATGTTTGGAAGATTGAGAAGGTCTGCTTTTTTCACTTGGTGATCCGGAAGCGGGCAGCGCAACTGTGGGACTTCATTAGCCGGGTATTCCCGCTCCTCCATAAATTCGGGAGGACACCCCCCTGTTTCAAGCAGTCCGGGTTGATTTGCCAGGTACGGGATTCCGTTATGGCGCGGATCGGTACAGATCTTGACCTGCACTTTTTGATCCGGGCTCATTCCTGTTCCGTGCATTGTGCAGACCTGAGTGGGCAATGCCTCTCGCGCGTCTTCCGGTCTTACCTTTCCGGAGTATTTAGGTCTTTTTATGAAAACCGCGTTGATGCGATTTGGACAGAAGGGGCTCGCCAGCTTCCCGGAGTCGGCGCAAATTTCTGCCTGGACGTGAACGTTGCAAGTTTGGTTAGGAACAGTTCCCTGTACGAACAACTCCTTGATCAGGTGGTTTTCGGGACAAAAGGCATTTGGGAGGAGCCCGGATTTACTGCAGACTGTAGCCTGGACAAGACCTGAGGGCTTCTGGAATTCCCGAACCGGCAGACCGGCGGTTGCTTTTTGCATCACCGCTTTCCAAATCCGCGCCGGGGGACCTCCGCCGTAGACGCCCTCCATACTTTCTTCTTTATCGAATCCCATCCAGACTGTAGCCGTAAACTCGGGGGTATAGCCTATGAACCAGGCATCTACATCCTCCGAGGTAGTGCCTGTTTTTCCGGCAACCGGCCGGTTTAACCGGGCATTTTGTCCGGTTCCGGCCTTCACTACGGTGCGGAGTAAATCGGTGATGATATAGGCTGTTTCTTCAGACATCACGACGCGCCGTTGAGGGTGGGCATCATAGAGAACAACTCCGTTGCGATCCATGATTTTTCGCACGGCGTGGGGAGGAACGCAGATTCCTTGATTCGCAAAGGCTCCATACGCGCCTGCCATTTCCAAGGGAGAAATTCCGTAAGTGATTCCCCCCAAGGCCAGGGAGAGGTTCCGGTCGCGCACGGGATCTAAACT
>DAOURU010000062.1 GCA_030627585.1 Bacillota bacterium | reverse complement strand
TAAAACTAAAGCCATCCTACTCTCTTATCCTAATAATCCTACGTGAGCAATTATGGAGCGAGCGGATCTGGAAGAGATCGCGCAAATTGCAACAACGTATAACCTCTTAATTATATCTGATGAAGTTTATTCAGAATTGACATACGAAACAAAACATGTCTCAATTGCTGCAATTCCCGGCATGCTTGAGCGAACAATTTTTCTGAACGGTTTTTCTAAAGCCTTTGCAATGACGGGATGGCGGCTTGGTTTCGCTGCAGGCCCTAGGGTAATTATTGATGCAATGTTAAAGATCCACCAGTATACTATGCTTTGCGCTTCCTCTCTTAGTCAGTGGGCTGCCCTGACGGCGCTCCAGGAGGGCTTTGAATTTGTTGCAGAAATGGTTAACGAGTATAACCAGCGTCGTAAGCTGATTGTTGATGGTTTACGGCAGATTGGGCTTCCTTGCTTCAAACCGAAAGGAGCTTTTTATGTATTCCCCAGCATCCAGCATACAGGAATGACTTCAGAAGAGTTTTGCGAACAGCTCCTGCTGGAAGAAAAGGTTGCTGTAGTGCCCGGTAATGCTTTTGGAGCAAGTGGTGAGGGATATATCAGATGTTGTTATGCTGCTTCTCAGGCTGAAATTGAAGAGGCGCTGGAAAGAATTGATAGATTTTTAAGGCGCCGTCAGCTTAACCGGGCGGCTACCCTGTAAAAATGCTCTTGTGATCCTCTTGTGATCTTTGCTAGGTGATAAGAATGAATAGATTAAATTTATTTTAATTTAAGTTGTTGTTTTGAATGAGAGGAAAAAATTCCCCTCTTTTATTTTTTACCGGGATCGGCAGGTTTTTAAAAAATCCTGGATAATTTAATAATAGGATGTTAATTGAGGAAAGGAATGGTTTCTTATGGAAGGTTGCAGAAGTTTGCACATCCCTGCGCTTTTCAGCAAAGATTTTTTTCTGGCAGGTTTTACTTTAGTTCCTAATCTTCTCTTTAAATACAGCTCAAAACTTTCCTTAGGAAGTCTGGATATCCTCGTTATTTTTGCGCTCTTTTATTTTTACCAGCTTGGTAAAAAAAGTCCGGAGCTTGGAGAGTTTGCACAGATACTCAATGTTCCAGAAAAACAAATTCAAGCCACTTTAGAAGCAATGATCGCGCGCGGCCTGCTTCGTATTTCCGAAGGTAGTCTGGATCCCTCCGGACTTTTTGAAAAAATTGCTGATCTCTGGGCCGAAGAAAAGGTTCAAGCACTTCAGGATGCACGTAAAGAAGCAGCAACTGTGGCGGAAAAAACCGCGGGGCGGAACCAAACTCCCTTGTTAAGTAATCTCTTTCGGGTTTTTGAACAGGAATTTGGGCGGCCCTTGACTCCGATGGAATGTACACATATTATCCGCTGGTATAAAGATGAGGGGTATTCAGAAGAATTAATTTCGGAGGCCTTGAAGAGGTCAGTTTTAAGGGGCATTTTTAACTTAAACTACATAGATCGAATTCTCTCACACTGGGCTCGAAATAATTTAAGAACGATTCAAGAGATAAATCAATACGAAGAAAAATATATTACCCGACGGCAGACGCGAAAAGGGAAAGCCAACCTTGAAGGAACAAAAAGTAAAGATAAAGAAGAAAAATATAAAGATCTATATTTGACGTAAATTGGGTGGGGGCAAATGAAGCGGATTGAAGATTTGATCTTGAGACTGCGAAAGACAGCAGAAAAAAAATATTCTCCCTCCGAATCGCTTCAACTTTTAGAACCGCGGTGTAAAATTTGCCAGGACCGCGGGGTGATCCTTTTAGGGGAAGTGGCTAGGGTTTGTGCCTGTGCAAGGCAAAGCTATTTGGAAAACCGGTATCAATACGCAAATATCACCCCTGAAATTAAGGGATGTACATTTGAAGGTTTTCGGCTTGATTATTACAAAGGAAGCAATAAGGAAATGGCCGCAAAAGCCTTGCAAGGTGCACGCCAATTTGTTGCTGAATATCTCCAAAATCCCCGGATTCCCGGAATCCTGTTTACGGGAGACGTGGGAGCAGGAAAAACATACCTGGCTGGAGCAATCACCAATTCTCTTTTGCGGCATGAAATTCAGGTCTTTTTTCTTGTTGTTCCTGATTTCCTCGATGAACTGCGGGCAACTTACCATAAGGGAATCTCTGGGGAAGGAACGGATTTAGACGATGTTTCTCTCCTGAGAGGCGTACGTCAGGTAGATGTTTTGATCCTTGATGATTTAGGTGTGCATAATTATACACCCTGGACGTGCAACAAATTGTATTCTTTACTTAATTTTCGGCTGAATTTTCAGCTCCCGGTTATCATTACAACAAATTTAACATTAGGAGAGCTTGAGGAATTTCTTGGCGAACGAACAACTTCAAGAATTGTTCAGATGTGCCGTATTTATCGACTTTCGGTGGATAAAGATATCCGGCATTTGAAAAACAAGAACGGGTCTTTAGACTAAAGAATAGTATACGAGCTGAAATACGTTTGAGGAAGGAGCTGCTTGGGCGTGACCTTTTGGCTTATTGAGGACCATACCTCCGGGTACAGTGTAAAATGGCGCATTCATAAAACGATTTATACGGAACAGACTCCTTATCAACACCTCGCGATTGTCGATACTGTTGAATTCGGCCGTGCTTTAGTTTTAGATGGAATTATCCAGATAACCGTTTCAGATGAGTTTATTTATCATGAAATGATCGCCCATGTTCCGATATTTACGCATCGCAACCCACACCGGATCCTTATTGTTGGCGGGGGTGACGGGGGAACGGCACGGGAGGTGTTGAAACATCATACTGTCGAGAAAGTTGATCTCGTCGAAATTGACGAGCGCGTGATAACTGCTTGCCGCACCTATTTACCCGAAACAGCGCGGGCTTTTGAGGATGCAAGGATTAATATAATCATTGATAATGGTGTGGATTATGTAAGCCGACAAAAAGATAAATACGATGTCATAATCGTAGATTCTTCAGATCCGGTGGGCCCGGCAACAGAACTTTTTAGTAAAGAGTTTTATGGCAATGTCTTTCATGCCCTCAAAGCAGATGGTCTATTTGCGGCACAGACTGATTCTCCCTTTTTTAGCCGGCGAATTTTCCAAAGAATCTATCAGGATATTAAAGCAATTTTTCCTCTCGTAAATGTATATTTAACCTGTATCCCCAGTTATATTAGCGGACATTGGAGTTTCACGCTTGGTTCTAAACGCTACCATCCCATCAGAGATTATCGCGTCAACAATTTAATTGAAACAAAGTACTATACTCCTGAACTTCATGAGGCCTGTTTTATTTTACCCCGCTTTTTTCAGGAGATGTTGGAGAAGAAAGATTAAACGGCAAAAAGGATTTTCATCTAATTTATAGAATTAAAGTACTGTTTTAACTAGCCGGGTTGGTTTTTTGGCGGGTTTAGTTATTTCTTTAGGTTTGGCGATATATTTTAAATTGGACGCCCTTTGGATTCCGGTTAGTGGATCCTTTGCAATGTTGTTGCCTTTGGTAATTATTCCCGTGGTTAGTTTTTGTACAAAAGCTTTTCCTGAAAGTCATTTAGAGAGAATTTTTGTAGAGAGAATTTTTGGGGTTCGCGAAAAGATTGAAAAGCAAAGGGGAACTGAGAAAGGACTGAGTTTTTCATCATGATTTGGTCACCGCAATACGAATGCATTTCCCGCGCGGCTTTAGCCGAACATCAGTTGGCCCGGCTCAAAGAAACCCTAACCAAGGTTTACGAGGCCAAGGGCTTTTACTATCAAATGTTTCAAGATTTGGGTTTTGAGCCTGGTGATTTAAAGAGTTTAGAGGATCTTCAGCGCCTGCCTTTTACAGCCAAAGAAGATCTTGCCCAGGCCTACCCATACGGTTTTTTTATCCGGCCCTTGAAAGAAGTTGTAAGAATTCACGGGTCCTCCGGGACGAAGGGCAAACCGACTGTAGTAGGTTATACCCGCCGGGATCTGGAAATTTGGGCCGATCTAGTTGCCCGGATCGTAACTCAGGCCGGGGTGGGAGAAAACGATGTGGCGCAGATCTGCTTTGGCTATGGTTTATTTACCGGGGCCTTCGGGCTTCACTATGGCCTGGAAAAAGCAGGAGCAACAGTTATTCCGACTTCAGCCGGGGCGACAGAGCGGCAGTTGATGTTGATGCAGGATTTCGGGACAACAGCTTTAGTAAGCACGCCCTCGTATGCCCTGCATATGGCTGAAGTAGGACAGGAGTTAGGAATTAATTTTAAATCCCTGAAACTGCGCGTGGGGCTTTTCGGTGCTGAAGGCTGGACTGAAGAAATGCGAAAACAACTCGAGGAAAACTTATGCTTAAAGGCGACTGATAATTACGGGTTAAGCGAGGTAATGGGGCCCGGTGTGGCCGGGGAGTGTTTAGAAGGGTCTGGAATGCATGTAGCAGAGGATCACTTTCTTATTGAAATAATTGATCCTGAAACCGGGGTGATCTTGCCGCCCGGGGAAAAAGGTGAAATTGTCATTACAACATTAACCCGCGAGGCTATGCCCTTGATTCGTTACAGAACAAAAGACATCTCTTCTCTAAGGGAAGAACCCTGTCCCTGTGGTCGTAAAACTGCAAGACTATCCAAGATCAGCGGGAGAACCGATGATATGCTGATTATCCGGGGGGTTAATGTTTTTCCTTCTCAAATTGAAAGTGTACTCATGGAGGTTGACGGGCTGGCTCCTCATTATCAGATTGTCATCAAAAAGCGAGATCACCTTGATGAATTAGAAGTGTTAGTAGAGGTTTGTCCGGATCTTTTTACAGACCGATATTGCGACCTTGAAGCCTGGGAACAAAAAATTGAGCGCAGGCTTTATAATGTTTTAAGCCTCACGGCAAAAGTGCGTTTGATTGAACCTAAAACAATTGCGCGGACGGCAGGAAAAGCGAAACGTGTTGTCGATTTAAGAGATCAAAAATAAGATTAAAAAGCTGTCGAGGGGAGTGCTTGCCCTGCAAATAGGAAACGAAGTCAAAGTTTCAGAAGTTCACGGGATGGCCCAGCGGGGTGGTTCTGTAGTTACTCATTTAAGGTTTGGAAAAGAAGTTTTCTCGCCTCTTATCAGCCCGGGGCAGGTTGATTTCTTAGTTGGGTTTGAGAAGTTGGAAGCAATCCGTTTTTTTCATTACTTGAAAAGGAACGGGCACTTGATTGTAAATGACCAGGAAATATTTCCTCTTCCCGTCTTTTTGGGAAAGGCCTCTTACCCTCTTGATATTATTTCTTATCTGAGGAAGCAGACAAACCGGGTACACTTCGTTGCGGCATTGGAAAAGGCGCAAAAACTGGGAAATCCTCGGGTGGTTAACATGATTTTGTTGGGCGTTTTGGCGCAATACTTACAAATTTCTAAAGATTGTTGGGAAGAGGCGATTATGAAGTGCGTACGCCCCGATTTTATAGAAATTAATAAAAGGGCATTTGAGGAGGGCTTAAGCTGGGTAGCTCTCTCCCCCTCTTGAAGATAATCTTTCGGTAATTTCAATACAAACTGGAGGAGGAAGAAATTTGCGTAAGGTTGAGAATTTAGGGCGTCCCGCCATTTTTACATTAAATCCCTATGTTCCCGGGAAACCCGTTGAAGAAGTGGAACGCGAACTTGGAATTTCAGGAGTTGTTAAACTGGCATCTAACGAAAATCCTTTAGGTCCTTCCCCTTCTGCTTTAAAGGCGCTCGAGAAGGCAATCGCGCGCGTAAATTCATACCCTGACAGCAACTGCTTTTACTTAAAGAAAGATCTTGCGGCCCACCTTGGCTGCCGCGAAGAGAATTTAATCATCGGAAATGGTTCCGATGAACTCTTAAAGCTTATTGCGGAAACTTTTTTGGAACCCGGGGATCAAGTAATTTTTGCCCGGCCTTCTTTTTCAGAATATGAATTTGTAAGTAAAATTATGGGAGCAAATTGTACTGCTGTTCCCGTGAAAGAGGATTTTGCCCACGATTTAGAAACAATGGCAAAGCAAGTAGGGGCCCGGACAAAGCTTGTTTTTATCTGCAATCCCAATAATCCTACCGGGACAATTGTCACTCAAGAGGAACTCCGTGCCTTCATTGCCAGTACCCCTCCTGACATCTTGCTTGTAATGGATGAAGCATATTATGAATATGTAACAGATCCTCATTATCCTGATTCCCTGCAACTTGTGGAAGAGGATAGCAATGTGATTATTTTAAGAACCTTTTCCAAGATCTACGGATTGGCAGGGTTAAGAATCGGTTATGGGATCTCTCGCCCGGAAATCATTGCTTTAATTAACCGCGCAAGAGAACCTTTTAATGTCAATCTTCTAGCACAAGAAGCAGCCAGGGCGTCTCTTAAGGATCAAAATCATCTTAAGCAAAGCAGAGAAATGGTTGTTGAAGGAAGAAAATATCTATATCAAGCATTTGATCGACTGGGGCTGAAATATGTTCCAACGCAGACTAATTTTATTTTTGTCGATACTTTCCAAGATTCCAAAGAGATTTTTACGGCTTTGCTGCAAGAAGGAATTATTATCCGGACAGGCGATATTTTTGGTTACCCTACATATATAAGAGTTACCATAGGAACCCGGCGGGAAAATGAGCGTTTTATTGCGGCTCTGGAAAGGGTTTTAAACTCAAGGAGATGAGTTCACGTGGAGGGCGATTATGCTGAGAAAATCAAGCAGCTTCTTGCGCATCT